>JBEKCX010000394.1:0-3244 GCA_050014655.1 Occallatibacter sp.
GTTTCTTCATCATAACCTCTTGTATTGCCTGTGCTGATCATACTCTGGCTATAAATTTTGAGATATTCATCAATATAGGGATTATGGTTATTCATTTTCCCCCTTTATTGCCAACATTTGTTTTACTTCGATATTCTAAACATGAACAGGAGAAACAAATCTCAAATATCGGCTGTCGTGTCGCTCTTATAAAGCAAGTTACGCCAATTTTATCACTCTTGACTCATTATGACAAGTGTATAGCAAAAACAATTCGCATTTTAATGGCGTTATTTCCGTATATTCAAAACCCGAAGCCGAGCGTCAGACAACATTGTTGTAACAATTGTATGAGTATTACCATTTGAACTTTCGACACAAAAGTATTTTTACATATGAAAATCCCAATAAATCAAGAATGCTAGCTGCGGTGGCTTCTTGTAGGTTGGTTAAGGCCGATACACCTGAATCTGTTTATGTGGATGATATTATCAGCATTATTCAGGGAAAAATCAAATATTACTCATACTCAGTATCCTCAAACTTGACGGAAGTCGTGGCATCTTGTGAGAACGAATAGATATATTAGTGAATTAATATTGAACTGTCACAATTAGCCAACAGAATAAATCAATGGTCTGAATATCATCTGTACCTGATTCAATCCCGTTGCAAAAGACTTCTTTTGCAAACCGCCAACCTGGCCCGGCTTTTCAGGTGTCAGAAACTGCTATTTTTACCCCTGACTTTTGCAAAGCCTCTTTAGCCGCCATCCGTTTTATCCGGCTGGCAACAAAGCCTGCACTAACTTCTACTCCGGTATTATTTGTCAAAGCCCGTGCGGTAGCCGAAAAATTGTTATTATTGGCATCAAAAGTTGTCTGCACTTGGTAATCAGTTATCGGGGTTCTTTCCCTGCCAATCGGTTTGCCGGATTTCGTGCCATGTTCTTGGGCATATTTAACCCCTTCCCTGATTCGTTGGGCATCGATATCTTTTTCAAATTGGGCTACCGATGCCAAAATATTGAATACCAGTATACCGTTAGGCGTCGTTGTATCGATAGATGTGTCCATTAGTGACCGGAAACCCACATGATAATTATTTAACACGGTTAAAGTGTTGGTTGCATGAGTTACCGAGCGAAAGGCTCTGTCAAGTTTCCAAATTAACATAGTGTCGAATTTATGGGCCGCCGCATCTTTAAGAAGTTCATTCCACAATTTGCGGTTTACCAAATCGGACGCCTTAGCCTTATCGGTATATTCTTTATAGATTCCCCAGCCCATCACTTCACAATAATGGCGGAGCGGTTCAAGTTGCATTTCGGGATTTTGTCCTTTATCCCTTGTTGATGTTCTGGCATAAAGAGCTACTTTCATTTCTACCCTTCAGGATCAGATGATTGAAGTAAAACAATACAGGGAATCATATTCTTACCTTCTGCCGAATCCGCCCAGGCCTCCCATTCTGCCCATGCCACCAAAACCACCGCCCATCAATCGTCCTGCCGGCATGTGGCCGGTCCGCGCCAGTCCACTCCCACGAATGTGTTTTACCTTGCCAGATCCGGTAGCATGAAGTGGCGGGCGTGGCGCTTTAGTGGGCATACTACCACCACCATATGCAGCAGTTCGGGTTGGCACTGGAGGATGCGCAACAGACCTTAATGCCGCTGCCCTTGCATTTCTATTTTTGGGCACTGCAACCGGGCCCGGATGCTGCACAAACCTATATTGGCCGTTCTCCATTCTCACCCAAGCGCCTACCAATCCCATAACCATCACCAGGCCGAGCCATAACCATCACCAGGCCGAGTAGTGCCAGGAAGTATTCACCCAATTGAATCTTGGGATATCGTTCATGTACTTTCTTGGCGACTTTCTTTTGCTCGTCTTTCGTCCCATTCTGTTTGACCCTAGCGAGGGCCGCCTTAGCGTGTTCTTCGTCATGGATGGGGTATGCTCGTTTTTCTGGATCGGCAAACGCGCTGTCCGGTAATTTGGCTCTTTCCTCTTCCGTTAATGCTGCCATCTTAACTGCCCCTCTTCCTACTGACTCTACCTTTGGGTATACTCCTTGCCAGGCCAACACCTTTGATGTTGATTACCTTACCTTGGCGTTTCATATCCATGTGCGGTTTCGGTGTACCCTTTGGTTGGGGTAACTGCCGTGTTCCTTTAATGACTGTCAGATAAAGGTTCTCTCGTTTTACAGATGGATTGGCCTTTGATGAATGGACCTGCGGTGTGTTTACATCTCTAACATATTTCCATGTGCCATCAGCATCCTTGTCCCAATGTCCAGTAGCGATGCGTACCGGCATGTCCTTGGCTGCTGCGCGTTCAAATACTCTCTTGACTTCCTTGAGTACTTTATTCTCCGCGGCAATGGTAGCCGGGGAAAGATTTGAACTTTCGATCTCAGCCGTATGGTGGGGGCTGCGAGCTGCCACTGCTCTACCCGGCATTGCCTCAATCTCTTTTATTGTTTGCCCTTCAGTTGTCACCACGTCCTCTTTGCCATCTTTCTTAGCGCCTGCTTTGACGGATAGTTTGGCAACCTTTGTCTTGCCTTTCCCACTCTTTGCGCTTTCAGCAGCATTGAGAATATCAGGGCTGCCGGCGGCCATGGTCTTGGCTTCGCTCACACTTATGGATGGCTGCTCGGCTGTCTCACCTCTTATTTCTGCGACTTTCTGCTCGAGCTGCTCCGGTGTCTTCACAGTATTTTCTGCGTCCAGTGCCTCAAAATGGCTGTCATGGTAGTTTTCACCCTGTTTCATCTCTTCGGTTTCGACAACCTCATGCACAACATTCTTGATTTGGGTCTCTTCAGGTTGATGCTTATCAATTTCGATGGCCTTATCTTTGTCCGGCCATCCCATGACAGCGGCCGCCTGGGGATTCATGCCGGCATAGCCTTTCAGATCCTTATCGCCTTTCATTTCCACCGGTACTTGTTCCAGTTTTTCCGCAACAGCAACAAAAGCGGACAGTTTGGGTTTAGTCACCTCTTCGATTGATGGTTTGGACTTGCGAGTAACTTTATCACCTGCCTCAATGCCAGGCGTTTCTTCCGGCTGTGCCTTTTCGTTCTCGATTGCAGCAGCCAGTGGTTCAGTTTCAGTGGCCGCATAGACACTAACATCATAGTCATGTCTCGCGCCTACTCGTTTGGCAATCTCTTTCTGAGCCGCGTACATCGAGACAGCATGGCTTTCGTACTGCTTGCCTTTATATAGACCGATGAAAGGATGTAGCGT
>JBEKCX010000395.1:0-2909 GCA_050014655.1 Occallatibacter sp.
AATCGTTCCTTTCTTTGCCAGGCCTTTTGGTGGCTATTCCAATTCTGGAAACCTCCATAATTTTCGGCGCACCTTTATTTGCCCATGGTAAAGGACTCGCGTGCCGCCTTACCCGCATACCTCAAAAGGTAACCGGCACGCCGGCGCGGCTTGTCCGGATCGTCCTTTCTCCCCTTTGGCCTGCCCAACTTGGAACCCTTGGCAATGGCCTTGGTCAAACCGATTTTGGTGTTTTGCGACTTCCGGTCACTTTCGTACTTGGCTGCCCAGGCCGCAATTGCCAAAAATATATCTCGCATCGGGTTATCAGCTGCTGCCCATGGCTCTTTCATGCTTACCACCTGGCAACCGCGCGCCTCAATGCGGTTAATCAGGCCGAAGGTTCTGACTACACCTTCGCGGCTGAGTCGATCCAACGCAAATATCAGGAAGATGTCGAAATGTTTCTGGCCGGATTCAAGTGCCTCCAGGAATCTTGCCAGCTCATGTTGATGCCCGCTTGACCAGGCGCTTTCGGACTCCGTATAAATCGCGGTAATATTCCAGCCTTGGGCCCGGCAATAGTTTTCAATCGCCATCATCTGGTTTTGGGCATCCTGTTCTTCAGAACTCACCCTGGTATAGACTCCCACAGTTTTCACATCATTACCCCCCCTTGATCCCCATGCCATCAAAAACCAGCTGCTTGTTTCGTTTTGCCTCATCTAATGTCAGGGTGATGCTGGCTGACACCGGTATCAGGCCTTTCTGAGCCGACATCTTTTGTGATCCCTGAATTTCTAGCACCACATTGCCTTTACCCTTTCTTTTGCCGTTCTGTGGCACCCACCACGGTTTCCGGAAGTTACCCGATGCCCTTGAACCTTCCCGATCCTGGCTAAGTACCGCATTACAGGCTTTGCAATATCGAGGATCAGGGCTTCGCTCAGAAAGAGGTAAGTCGGCAAGATGGGCATAGCACCAGAATCTATCCGGACTGGATGCAATCAAACTGCCCAGGTCTGTTAGGTCACGGTAATGCTCGATTACTGGCCTTGACGGCGGTTTCGGCACCGCTATTGATGTTTTCATCAGTTTCTTTCGCTTCATATCCCAGTTCCCGATTTTTCCTTAATTTTTGAGCCTGTCATTTGGTCTCCTGGCAATATCGCATCCTGAACAGTATCCCTCCTGGCAAAAGGTTTCCTGCATTGGACACCATTCACCTCTGTGGTATTCGCTCAGGTCATCATGGAGAGAAGCGCCCATTTTGGCGAGAATCTCCCTAATTTCTTGCTCAATCCTGTCCACAACCAATCCTGACTAATTTATTTCTCCTGGAGTTGATGTAGCCATTTGCAAAAATCAGACGCATGTTGAGGCGCTAGTTTGGCCAATGCCTCTTTTACTCCGGCAAGAGGTTCCTGCAGGTGGTACAATTTCAGAAATCTGTCCTTTAACTTGGCAGGCGCCACTTCAGCACATCCTTTTTTCTGGAGCTCCTTGATGGTCTCAATAATCCATTGCTCATCAACCTCAGGACCTTGAATCCCAGCAGTGGTGTCTGGTGGTATAACAGGCGAATCAATTTGGTCGAACAGGATATCGCTACTATCGGGTACTGGCACTGGTTTTGAAGTGGAAGAGACTGGTGGCGAATTCTTTTGCGCTTCCGACCCGGCTGATTCTTGGTGACCTCGTTTCGTCAATGCCTCGGCCACAGCGTCAATAAAATCACCGATAGACTTTCCTTTGTCCATCCAATCTTGTTTAATCGACTTGATATTGAGCAGTTGGCAGGCCTGGTCGTGCCCCAGCGGGCATAAACCTTGCGCCATTCGACCTCGTTATCTTTCATAAAGGGCTCTGGCAAGGTAAATTCCTCGCACTGGCTGGAGCTCCTATTTACAACTTCAAATTCAGCATCAGTGACCGACATGCTGAACCGGTTAGGAAATGCTTCCCGTAAAGCCTTGGAAAGCGCGATCTTGCGTATCATTGCGGCTGGCCGGTCATCCCAAAAATCGGTTATTTGGCCATCCTGGGTATACTTGATGTACTCCCGGAGATTGACCGCTGAATAAATCGGTTTATCCCTGTCTGCCCGCCATACTCTGGCCCATCCTCCAGTTAGTGTTTCTGCCTCATCAATCAATTCTCCCTCGTGGTATATGCTGGAACCTTCTTTTGTCTTCCCCACAACTCCGGCCTGATGACCTTTGTAAGCCGCGTTGTTTTCGGCTATTTTTAGATAACTCAGCACGGTAATCACGTAATAAGCCGGTTGACTCGGGTTCTTTATCAGCAGGATTTCTTTACGCAACGGGTCAAGTTGCTCTGCCTGGCAGACATTGAGAAAATCGATAATCTCCAAGTCTGTCAGCGAAGGCTCTCGACAGATTTCCCGTCTGACTCTATCCATTGTCAGTACAAGCGGGGCATCCTTAGGCCTGCCGCGGGAGATTGTGGCCTCGACGTTAGCTGTTGTTTTGCTTTCTGTTACCATTTTTTACCTCTCTCCTCTTGATTTCATCGCTTTTAAAGAAGCGGATTATTAAATCTCTGGTAAACATGACGCTGCGAAAAGTCCTCCATCGTTTCCTGTATCGGTATGCGGTGACATGGGTATTAGCTACGTCTATTGCTTTGCTGCAATCTTCTTGAAAATGACTGGCGATAATGCACAAAGATGCTTTTCCGGCCAGTTCAAAATCATCGTTCATGCGTGCCAATGCCAGTTTCTGACCTTTTAATATTTCGGTATCCCTGTATTTCAGTTCGATAATCACGTAACCGATATTTTTATACTCAATAAGCCCGTCAATATCAGTCGGAGTTATATTGCCGAAAAGAAGACCGCTATAATCACGCAGCTGTGTGGCTCTTTGGGGAGCATGGATTACGCCTTTAACTTCAGGCATATAAAACGA
>JBEKCX010000396.1:0-2851 GCA_050014655.1 Occallatibacter sp.
CCGGCCATCGTCGTCGCCGCCGTCATCTCGCTGCTTGCGCACTTCGCCGTGGGCGCGGCCAAGTCGCTCATCACCATCCGCTCCTGGTGGTCCAGCGGCCTGGAGATGACCGCCGTCGGCGCGCTGGAAGGCGCCGTCACCTACATCATCGGCGTCGGCATCGGCCACCTCGCCGGATCGTAAGACCTTCAGGGTCTGCACAAAAATTGTCTGGCATTAAAGGTAGCACTGGGTGATACTATATGAGTATGACGGATCGAGCTGGATCGTCAGACCGGGTCTTCAAGACAGCGTGGTTCTCCAGGGCGGCGAAGAAGGCGCACATCGCGGATGACGAGCTTTGTTCCGCCATTCTGCAGGTGATGTTGGGGCAGGCAGACGATCTGGGCGGAGGGGTCTACAAGAAGCGCCTGGGCAAGAACTTGTACCGCTCCATTGTTCTTGCCAAAGGTCGGCAGTTTTGGGTCTATGAATACCTGTTCGCCAAGAAAGACCGGGCGAATATCCGGGACGACGAACTGGCCGGATTCCGGCAGCTTGCCAAGGTTTACACGCAGTTGTCGGCCCAGCAGGTCGATCGACTGCTTCAGGAACAAGATTGGTTTGAGATTTGCCATCAGGGAGAATGCCATGACGACGAGGCGTAAGTTCAAGAGCGGCGCATTTGAGGCGATTCACTCCTCGGCTACGGCGATGTTCAAGGTGGGCGCGCTCGACAAGGCGACGATGCGGCACTTCGACGCGTCCTGCCTCGCCGTGCCGCAGAGCTTTGCGCCAGCGCAGATCAAGCGGATTCGCGAGAGCCAGCGCGTCAGCCAGCCCATCTTTGCCCGCTACCTCAACACCAGCGAGTCCACGGTGGAGAAGTGGGAGAGCGGCGTAAAAAAGCCCAGCGGCATGGCCGTCAAGCTCCTCACCATCGTCCAGAAGCACGGCCTGCAAATGCTGGCCTGCAAATGCTGGCCTGAGACCGACGCGGGATGAATGGGGCACCCGGCTATCTTGCTTTTAGCAATGGAATCAACCCAGTCAATCCTAAGAGTAAACCGATAACACCCAAGATCAGGGATATTAGGCTAATCTGGGCCGGTACGCGATAGGCCGGATCGGCAGCGCACCATGCCCAGCGCAAGTAACCCCACCACATGACTGGACGAAGTTCGACTTCGTATGAGTTCCCAGCATGAACACCAAGATCGTGCCGCGTTATAGCGTCCAACAGAATTATAGCTTCCTTTCTCGGACAACCATGAATACTAAGCAGTTTCTGTTTACTGCCGATGATTACGTTGCAGATTTTAGCTCTGCGAATTTTTTCCCCTCTTACATCAACTCTGTGTTCTCCTGGAACGCGTGCCATATCTTTCCAGTGGTTTTCATCTTCCAATTCACAAATTGTCAGTTTTTCCATGCCCATGTCCTCCTTTCAAACGAGCCCAAATAGAGGGTCAGAGCGCCCCTTCACCCATACACGATCCATCTTTATCACACTTGAACCACTCGTCAAGAACGGCCATGTATTCCTCACGCTGTGTGAGAACCCACGCACCATCTTGATAAGCGTAGACGTGCCGATGCTTCAGCGGCTGCGATCTGATGAAATTGTTGTCTGCTTCAGCCTCAGCCTTTGTCTTATGGAAGGAAGTCGCGTGCATAGTGAAAACAAAATTCGCAGTTCCGACATACGGTGAAATTAGCGAGTCCGTCTTGCGCAAGTCGACAGTGTAGTTTTCATCAATATCGTAGTAATTCCGAATCCATCCACCTGATGTTTCACGTACTTCGTCACGCCTATTCGTCTTGTAACTGGCGACGTAATCAGTCAGGTGTTTTTTGAAAGACGACACGATGTCCGTATCTGACTGCTGTGACAGTACGGCAGATGCCGGAATAATTATGAACAGCGCACAGAATGCGGACGTTAGCAGTTTCGTTATTCTCCTCATCGCTTCTCCTCACGTTTGATCTTTCTGGCGGGTGGCTCAAGTCTGAAATTACCACGAAAGCGAGAGCAGGTCGCCGGGTGCCCATTCATGCGCAGTCTCATCGCGCATGGGTGGGGTTGATGCCGCCGCCGCCGGGCACAAAAATAAATTCTGCAAAAACCTCAGTAAATTCGCGTGTCAAGCCCTTCGACCCACCAAAATCGCCTCAACCACCAGAAAACAAAAGAGAAAAAACCTTCCCGCAAGTGGCATAGTAGTTATGCTCGAAGGCATATAATTAAAGCAGTAGAGAATAAACAGACCCGGCCAACAGCCGGGCCTTCGCATTTAACGCACCAGTACCGCTGCAAGTCATCGCGAATGACTATTTTAGATGTAACATCAATGGAATGACTATTTTACAGGATAAATCCGTAAATCCGGCCGATTTTCACCCCTAACCCAAATGTTTAGACGACTTTACCTGTAACCAGTCTGCAATGACGACTTTGCCGTCCAGCACCCAACGCAATCGCATGATTCCATTGCACTTGGACGAAATCCCCCCGAAAGGGGGGATGGGGGGGGGTGCAGGCGAATAAACAGCGAGCAAACAACGAACAAACGGCGGAGTCGCCTGCGTCGCTCAATTCCGCGGATCATCGTCAGACGGACCAGCCACGGCGGTTGAGGCTGTAGAAGAGCACGGCGAGGCAGCTTCCGCTGAGCGCCAGCAGGCCGCAGCCGGGAGCGATGCGGCCGAAGAGCAGGTCGCCCACGCCGAAGAGCATCGCGTAGACCAGGGTGAAGCCCAGCACCCGGCTCTGCCAACATGCAATTGGATGCGAGTCATCCGCTGCTCACACGAGCTTGGCTCGTTTGGCGGTTCGTGCTGGACTGGGTGGAGGGTCGAGGAGTTTGGGCCG
>JBEKCX010000397.1:0-2658 GCA_050014655.1 Occallatibacter sp.
CAGATCAACCCCGGCCCCATCGTCACCACCTTCGAGTTCCACCCCGACGCCGGCGTCAAGTACTCCCGCGTCACCAGCCTGGCCGACGACCTCTGCCTCGCCATGGCCGCCGAATCCATCCTCATCGAGCGTATGCCCGGCAAGTCCACCGTCGGCATCCAGGTCCCCAACCACGGCCGCGAGACCATCTGGCTGCGCGATGTAGTCGAGTGCGAGTCCTTCGTCCAAAGCAAATCCAAGCTTGCCATCGCCCTCGGCAAGGACATCAACGGCCGCATCGTCACCGCCGACCTCGCCGCCATGCCTCACATCCTCATCGCTGGTTCCACCGGCTCCGGCAAGTCCGTCGCCATCAACGCCATGATCATGTCCGTGCTCTTCAAGTCCACCCCCGAGCAGGTGCGCATGATCCTGGTCGATCCCAAGCGCGTCGAGCTGGGCATGTACGAGGGCATCCCCCACCTCTTCACCCCCATCATCACCGACATCAAGCTTGCGCGAGATGGAGCGCCGCCTCAAGCTCCTCGCCGCCAACCACGTCCGCAACATCGAGCAGTTCAACAAGCTCTTCGACAACAACTCCGACTATCTCTTCGACGACGCCGACCAGGAGCCCCTGCCCTACATCATCATCATCATCGACGAGCTGGCCGACCTCATGATGCTCGACCGCGCCAACGTCGAGGAGTCCATCACGCGGCTCGCCCAGATGGCCCGCGCCGTCGGCATCCATCTTGTCCTCGCCACCCAGCGTCCCTCGGTCGATGTCATCACCGGCCTCATCAAGGCCAACATCCCCACCCGCATCAGCTTCCAACTGGCCACCAAGGTCGACTCGCGCACCATCATCGACAGCAACGGCGCCGAGTCCCTCCTCGGCAAGGGAGACATGCTCTACCTTCCCCCCGGCACCAGCCGCGTGCAGCGCGTCCACGCGCCCTTCGTCACCGAAAAGGAAATCTGCGCCGTCACCGCCTTCTGGAAGGCGCAGGGCGAGGCCGAGTACGTCCATGCCTTCCTCGAAGGTCCAAAGGACGAAGCCAACGCCGCCGCCAACGGCGACGCCAGCCAGGAGGACGACGACCTATTCGACGACGCCGTCCGCCTCGTCTTCGAGTTCGGCAAGGCCAGCACCTCGCTCCTCCAGCGCCGCCTGCGCATCGGCTACGGCCGCGCCGCCCACCTCATCGACATGATGGAGCACGACGGCCTGGTCGGCCCCGCCGACGGCTCCAAGCCCCGCGAAATCCTAAAATCCCCCGACTACTACAAAGAAGTGGATGCGGCACTAAGATAGCCATCGACGCCGCCCTGCGGTAGCCACCCCCATCGCCCTAACCAAAAATATTGTCATCCTGAGCGACCCTGAGCTTGTCGAAGGGGAGTCGAAGAGCCTGTCCTGAGCTTGCCGAAGGAACCTGCGGTTGCTTGTTTTACGCTTGTCATTCTGGCGAAGCCAGAATCTCTGTATTGGCTTTTGCTCTTGCCGTTGCCTGTTCTTTGTTTGTCATTCCGCAGCGCAGCGGAGGAATCTGCTTTTGCTCTTGTCGTTGCCCGGAAAGCGCCAACGGCGCGCCCCATACCAGCCTAGGCCGCAGGCCTAGGTTCAAAGCCCACCAAACCCCCGAGGGCTGAAGGTCCGGCCTATCTTCGCCGGATGCCGCCTCATTCGTGTTTGGTCGCAATCATCCCGATCGTCCCCAGCCACGTCTCCACCAACTTAGGCCATCGCGTCACCGGAAACTTCGTCCTCCGCAGCCCGAAGGCGTGCCCGCCCTGCGCATACAGATGCATCTCCACGGGAACCCCGGCATTCTTTAGCGCGATGTAGTAGACCAGCGAGTCGTTCACCGTGTCCACATGGTCGTCCTCGTTCTGCAGCAGAAACGTAGGCGGCGCCTGGCGCGTGAGGTGGCTGGCAATGTCTGGATTCAGTTTCGGCGTCTTCAGGCTCTCTTCGCCAAATGACAGATGCCCCGGATAAATAGCCACCGCAAAGTCCGGGCGGCAGCTCACCTTGTCCGCCGCATCGACCGCCGCATAGATGCGTTCGGAGTGGACGCTCATCGCCGCCACCAGATGCCCGCCCGCCGAGAACCCCATCACGCCAATCTTGTGCGGATCGATGTGCCACTCCGCCGCATGAAACCGCACCAGCCCCAGCGTCCTCTGCGCGTCCTCCAGCGCAATCGGCGACTCCGGATACGCACCTGAATACTCGGTCAAATGCGGAGCCGGCACGCGATACTTTAGCAGCACGCAAGTAATCCCCTTGGCCGTCAGCCAGTCGCAGGCCTCCGTGCCCTCCAGGTCGATGGCCAGCTCCTCGTAGCCTCCGCCGGGAAACACCACCACCGCCGCGCCCGTATTCTTTCCCGTTGGCGAGTAGACCGTCATCGTTGGCCGCGAGACGTTGTTGATCGCAGTCACAGACCTGCCGCCGATGAACTCCTTCGGGTTCGTGTCCGTCTCCACGCTCTCCGGCTTCACCACCGGCCGCGCATCCGGCGCCGCACCCGGCCATATCTCCACCTGCCTATGTCCTGCTGTCGGCTGCCACACAGCCGTCTGCGCGCTCAACCCGCCAACCCCAAACACCACACAAATCCCAAAAATCAAAGCCTTCATCCCAATCTCCGCAGCCTGCGCATAGCCAAT
>JBEKCX010000398.1:0-3548 GCA_050014655.1 Occallatibacter sp.
GACTTCAATTACGACGGCCTGGTGAACGCCGCCGACTTCACCGATCTGGCCGCGAATTTCAACCAGGGGATTTCGCTTCCCGCCGCCGCCGTTGCGACCGCCCCGGCCGTCGCCGCTCCGGTAATTGCTTCAGCAGCTTCCACGGCGACAATATCGACAACCCCGGCCTCGAAATCAGACGACGTTGTCGATACCGTACTGGGCAAGCATCTCGCCGGGAAGAAGCTGCGGCACGGAGCCAGAGGGTAACGGCCGACAAGAAGGCTCCAAGGGCCGAACGCATTGACAAAAAGTCTTTGCCGACCGAAGTTCCCGCGAGCGTTCGTGAGATTTGGTTTTTCTGGGGATGAATATTCTTGCAAACGGCCCCCGCATTGACGTATAATCCGTTCAGCAAGCGCTTGCCGACGGATTCGGCGGAATTCAACATAGACGGATTTTGACGTATGGCCAGGGCCACTACAAACCTCAAGGAAGTTGCTGAACGCTGTGCGGTTGCGCCATCGACCGTCAGTCGGGTTTTGAACAATTCAAAGCAGGGCCGGTTTTCAGTCTCTCAGGCCGTGCGGGACCGGATCCTCAAGGTAGCCGAGGAATTGAACTACCGCCCCAGCATGGCCGCGCGCAACTTAACCGTCAGCAAAACCCATCTAATCGCGGTTTTAGGCATATCGCGAATCGAATCAGATCACGTCGGTCCGCAGGAAGAAGCGATAACGGCGATGGCCAAGTCCCTTGATGTCGAAGGCTACGAAATCTGTGCGCAGTTTTTGAGCCTTCGTCACGGCCCCTTCGAGTTGCCGCCGTTGCGGGTCGATGGAATCGTCGCCGTGGGTCCGACCAGCCTGGATGATCTCCAGGTTCTGGAGCACAGCGATGTGCCATACGTCAGTCTCGACGGCGTTGTCGGAAGCCGGGGTATGCAGGCAATCCCCGATGACGCCCAAGGCGCCCGCATGGCGGTTCAGCACCTGGCATCGCTGGGCCATCGGCGGATAGCGTATCTGGATAACCCGTCGATCGCCGCGTTGCATCCCAGCGTTTTTGCGCGTCGCGACGCTTTTTCGCGGGCGGTCAAGGAGCTTGGTCTGGAAACTCCACCGGTGGAACCGCCGCAGTTGCCCGACGAGATGCCATGGGACTCGACCTACGAGCCATTCTTGAAGCGCGCGGTTATCGAAGGCGGCGCCACGGCCGTGCTGGCGTACTCGCACTTCGGAGCGCTTTCGCTGCTTCGAGCCGCACACGATCATGGATTGTCCATTCCGAAGGATTTTAGCCTGGTCTGTTTTAATAACGTTCCGGTGTTGAAGCTGACGACGCCCTCGCTGACGGCCGTTGACGTTCCGTCGGGCGCGATGGGCCAGGCCGCCGCGGAGTTGCTCTTGGGGAAATTGATCGTTCGTGAGTCGACGTCGACGCCCAAGCGGCCGGCGTGACGCATGTTGTTGGCAATTTTCGCTTGATCCTGTATTGAGAAGGTTGGAATTTCTTGTTGTCCTTGGATCGTTTGCAAATTCCGTTCAGAAACCGCTTGCATTCGGAGGTTCTGTTGTTAGAATTACCGGTATGGCAGCGGGTACGGGAGACGGACGATGGAGCGCTGTGTGAACGAGATAGGCTCCTGCCCGACGCCGTATCTAGCACCGGTGTTAGCGGTCACATTTCTTTGAAAGCGTCAACCTTTACAATGCGGAGGGTATTGCGATGAATTGTGATAGAAATTCTGGAACGAGCGGCCGAAACGTCGTCAATCGGATTTCGAATGCTTCAGGCAGCAGGCGGCGACGCCTGGCACTTGCCTTGGCGACCGCGGGGGCGGTAACGGCGGGCGGGCGGGCGTTCGCGGGTACGATAACGACCAGCAATGTCGCGCCAACAGGCGCGGATATTTCGCAACCGAGTAACGTAAATCCCTCTGGTCATAACGGGAGCGAAGACTATACAAATAACGCCGGGGGAGTGGGTGAGGCGTTTACCCCCAGTAGCAATCTTACGCTCAGTTCATTTACTATCCAGGGCGTCGGCGACGCGGGATCCTATGGTTCGCCTGGACTAGTCGGCACCTGGACGGTGACTATTGGAGACATACCCGGGTACACTTCCTCCACCGCCAAGACCATACCCAGCGCCACGGCAGTTAACGTGCTATACACCGACACCTTTGCGGGCACGCCAATCGCTACTGATGTAACCAACGGGTTAAAAGCGAATTACGACACGTTCGATCTGGCCGCTCCCCAATCATTAACCGCGGGCACGGTCTATTTCTTCAATATCCTGGGGCCCGGTGGTAGTTACTATGGTTTGGCAAAGGATGCCACGGGCACGTATTCCAGCGGTATTGCGTTAAATCTCGCGTCGTCCGGCCCCCCCTATACTTTGGCCGATACGCAGCCCACCCACGATTTCGTGTTCTTCATAAACGGAACACCAGGCGGCGCGCCCGTAACCGAGAACAGCCAATGGAACTTCAACGGTAGTGGTAACTGGACGGATGCAACCAAATGGGATGATGGAGTTGGCAATAGCGGCTACCCGGATACCGCGAGCAGCACCGCCACCTTCGGCACCGGCACAACTAATTCGGTCACTGGTAGTCCGGTTGTTACAGTGACGGCGCCTATCGCTATCGGAACAATGAATTTCACCGCCACGAACGCGCCCACGGGCGGCTACACCATCACCGGCACGAGCACATTGGCCTTGGGAGGCGGCGGAATAAACGTGTCGTCCGGCACCCACACGATCAGCGCGCCCGTCAATTTGACGGGCTCGGCCAACACTTTCACAGTCGCGTCCGGAGCCACTCTCACTGTTGACACCATTTCCGGTGGAGGCTACGGATTGCTCACCCAGGCGGGTACGGGAACCCTAAATGTCGGCGAATTGGCTGAAATCAGCGCGGTCGCAACCGGAACGCTGAACATTATGGATGGCACGGATACCGGTGGCTTCATATTCGCCATTACCTCTACTAACGTCGGCACAATCTTTAATCTGGGCGCGAATAACCTCATCTACGCCAATGGCTTGTATGGTGATGGAGCTATCAATATTGGCGCGGGAACCACGTTGATGGCCGCACAATACGGCGGATTCGAATTCGACGGAATTTTGACTGGTTCCGGCGCTCTCTCCCTTGGCAGCAATGCCGGTGGGCCGGGGACGTCGCTATTTACCGGAGCTAGTACGGGCTTTAGCGGGCCGATTACCGTCGCGTGGACTAATACCCTCCAAGTCGGCGCGGGCACGGTGCTGGGCAACGCCAGCTCGACGAACACGCTCACTCTGGATTCCGGCAGCCTCCAGGCGATCGGGAACGTAACGCTCCCCCAGAACGTCACCATCGAAGATACCCAGCAGATCGCCAACAACAACACTACGATTGACACTCAGACCAATACTTTAACGCTGTCCGGGCACATCAGCGGCGGGAACTCCTTGCAGAAGATTGGGACGGGCGAATTGGTCCTTGACGCCTCCAATAGCTACACCGGAGGCACGAATGTAACGGCCGGCACGTTGGTCGTGGGCGTTAGTGGCGC
>JBEKCX010000399.1:0-2829 GCA_050014655.1 Occallatibacter sp.
CTTCGCCGGAATCCCGCGCATCGTCGACAAGCTCGCCGTGCTCGACGAGGTCGGCCTGGGCTACGTCCGCCTCGGCCAGTCCGCCACCACACTCTCCGGCGGCGAGGCCCAGCGCGTCAAGCTCGCCTCGCACCTCGCCACCGCCCGCGCCAACTCCATCCGAATCGGCAGCAGCTCCTCCGACCTCTTCAATCAGTCTGACAACCCCACCGCCGCCCCCACTGCAAGACAGCTCGCCGCCCGCGTCCGCTCCCGCACCCTCTACATCCTCGACGAGCCCACCACCGGCCTCCACTTCGACGACGTGCAAAAACTCCTCGCCGCCTTCCGCAAGCTCATCGACGGCGGCGGCTCGCTCCTCGTCATCGAGCACAACCTCGACATCATCAAGTCCGCCGACTGGGTCATCGACCTCGGCCCTGAAGGCGGCGACGCCGGTGGCCAGGTCGTCGCCACCGGAACCCCCGAGCAGATCGCCATTAGTTCGAGTTTCTTTCTCTCTCGCCTGATACGGTACGCTTTCCACCAACTTCTTTTCATGTAGGCGGAAGCTGCCCCATAGATACCATTAGGAATGGGACCGGTACCGTTTAACTGTGATAGCTTACAGTGCATTATATCTTCGCAGGGGCCCAGCTTGCTAAGCCATTGGCCGAATAACGTTTGCCTAGCCATATGTTTAGGACTGCGAAAAACGTCTGTATATAGAGCCACTTTCTGATAGCCAATCTCGAATTTCCCGTTACTGCATTGCACGTAACCTAATGTAGCAAAGGCTTCAAGAAAGCATTCCACGGTATTGATACGCGAGGGGATAGGCCAATATACACGTTCATTAGGCCACCAAACGTGTGAATTATCTTCAGCGGCCCAAGCAATGCAATTGTAATCCTCATCTTGAGGACTTGTAACACTCCACCTTCCGTCGTTCAGTCGAGGGAAAACCGTTTCCAAGTAGTGGGACAACCTAGAACCAATCCTTTCGATGTCCCCACTCCAACCATGCGTTTTTCATCTTCTTGATATTGCCTAATTCGCTTTGGTCGACTGGGTTTTCTTCTGTAAGTGAATGCAACGCTGGGTACCAGAATCCGCCGTTGTCTCGTAATTCTCGTAATATCAAAGGTATGACTTCATCCTTTGGCAAACGCAATATTGCTTGATAGCTCGGGTGCATGACTAGATCAGGGATAGATGATATGTAGGCCGTTTCATTTCTCCAGCGAGTCGCCAGCCTGTCAAATGTTTGAGTAACGGTTTCTTGGTCTTCAGCAACGTTAGTAGACTGTTCAACAGTGCGGCCGTCGCTGGCCGCCAGACTTCGAAAGATGGCAATAAGCACTTCTTTCCTTTGATAAACAATCGTTCGTGAGAGAATATTGTCACTATAAATTCGCTGTGGATGGTGCTGGCGGGAATACCGCGTCTTCTTGGGCTCAATAGATTCGGTAAGAGACCAATCACGGCGCACTCGACGCTCTTCAGCACAAGGCCAAGTTGTTGCTAGTACTCCCAAAGCTCCTCCTTTATTCCTGTGGATCAATGAACTTGACTTTCGATAAATCAATCGCGGCTCTTAGACTCTTTGTTTTCTCCTCTGCACGCTGCAAAACCTGTTGAAGTTCAGCAATGTCTTTCGATCCTAGCCCAACATAGAACTCGCGAATCCTGCCCGCTGGTCCTTCATGGTAACTTAGCTTCAACGCATGAGTAATAATCATTGCGATAGGAGGATCTGAGACATCCTTACCATATACGGGGCGAGCATCCGTCAGCACACGAGCACTGCAAAAAACATGCTCGTGCTCCGATTGGAGGGCTGCACCCTTGGCAGCAACATTCAGAGGTTCAATGTCCAGCAATTTCGCTAGTAGTTTGCGAAAATTCGGTTCTTCCGCTTCTTCTATATCCCCGTATTCGCGCAATGCATCACAAACATCATCAATGAACTCCTGAGTTGGCACCTCATTGAACGCACGAATTGTATACATTGTGTTAAGGGCGTCCAATGCCTGCTCCGCAACATCAGCGGGCAAGTTGGTTATCGATGAAGGAGTAGGGGAACGCTCAAGCTCAGATATCAATGCGTTCAGGGTTTCTTCTGGCATCTCGCGCCATATTGCGAGTCCAGATCTGTCGCGTTGGGGTATGTTGAGGTCAGGCAAAATTTAATATCCTTGATATCGTTGGATGCGCGTGTTGAGGTGTTTGAGCTGGCACACCTCAAGTGAAAAGTAGCACAACTAGCCAGAAAACCGTGCAAAACAGGGGGTTTATTTGCAAATAAGGGCTTGGATGAACCTCCGAGATCAATAGTTTACCGCAATCTGGCGTATCGTGCGTTATTTCTTGACACGGTTGATCATGTCGATCCACACAGTCGCGCCACCGAGATATAGGCCTTACTTCACCTCCACTGGCTGCAGCCACGCTCCATCCCCGGCCGAGTCCCACACCGCGAAGCGCACCCACTTCTTCCCGGTCGCGTCGAACGGGATCCGGAAGCTCTTCGTCCCGAACGCCGTCGTATCCGTTAACTTCACAATCTTCCTATCCACCTTCGCCCCATCGCTCCACACCAACTCCGCGAACTCCAGCGGGAATCCCAAAGAAATTCCCCTCGTGGATTCCCTCCACAATCGGCGCCCAGCTCTCGTTGAACAAGGGCACCTTGTCCAGCTTCAGGTAATTCACCGCAAACGAGGAATACGTATCGTCGCCCGGCGCCTTCATGTAGGTGTCGCCCTCTGCCAGCATGTACTTCGGCTTGGGCGCCCAGTTGCTCATGTCATCGTTCACGCCGAAGCAGCGCACCTCGCACAGCCGCGG
>JBEKCX010000400.1:0-2743 GCA_050014655.1 Occallatibacter sp.
GCCCGGCCAGCGACCACAACCTCCGCCGAATCATCGTCAACCCTTGCCGCCCTCGGCTTGATCACGCTTACAAATTCACTTGGCATCGTCTATCCTTGAGTGTCTTTATATCAGATTTCCTTAATTGGATGCATCCGCAGCCCCAAAGTCGCATCCCAAACACCGCTCCTTTGCCTCCACACCCTGTTGGATGCGCGCTTCCTCCTCTCCGTCATCGGCGCATCGGACCTTCTCCTTCAACCACGTCCGGCCGCTCATTCCAAAACTCCGCCTTTTTCATGAGTCACTTACGCCGCAACATACCGCCCAAGCTCCTTCACCATCTCGCAATGCTGCCCCAATCCAGCCAGCGCCGCATCCATCTGGCTGGCCGAGTCAAAGCGCAGATCGACGAAGAACACATACTCCCACGGCATTCCCGGCACCGGCCGCGACTCGATCTTGGTCAGGTTCACCCCCGCCCGCGCAAACTCCTCCAGCGCCACCACCAGCGTCCCCGGCCGGTGCAGCACAATGAACGCAAGGCTCGCCTTGTTCGCCCCCGCCGCCGCCTCCCATCCGCTCTCCCGCACCAGATAGTGAAACCGCGTGTAGTTCTCCGCGTGGTCCTCGATCCCCGCCGCCAGCACCTCGCCGCCGTACTGCCGCGCCGCCAGCTCCGGCGCAATCCCCGCCGTGTCGCTGGCCCCCGACGCCATCACCTGCTTCACGCTTCCCGCCGTGTCGTAAAAGTTCACCGCCTCGATCTCCGGATGCGCCGCCAGCCAGCGCCTGCACTGCGACAGGGCCACCGGGTGCGACATCGCCCGCCGCACATCCTTCAGCTTCACCCCCGGCCGCGCAATCAGGTTGTGCCGCACCCGCAGCAGGTTCTCCCGCGCAATCCGCACCGGCTCGGCCAGCAGCAGGTCGTAGTGCTCGGCCACCGATCCATGCAGGCTGTTCTCGATCGGCAGCACCGCCCCATCCACCTCGCCCGCCGCCACCCGCTCAAAGACCTCCGCCGACAGGTTGCAGGCCACAATCTCCACTCCTCCGGCCCCCGCGCCCTCCGCGCCGCTCGCGCCCGCCATCATCTCCAGCACCGCCATGTGGCTGTTCGAACCCAACTCGCCCTGTATCGCAATCCTCACACGCTACCCCCGAAAACATCCTCTCGCGATCGCACCTGGCAACCTCTTCCCGGTAACTGGCAACTTATCACATGACGGCCCGCGGTTGGTCTTTCCTCTCCAACGGCAGAAAACCGCGCCGCGCACTTCCCAGGAGAAACCATGCTTTGGACCATCACCATCGTTCTCTTCATCCTCTGGCTGTTGGGCCTGGTCAGCGGCCACACCCTCGGCGGATGGATTCATATCCTCATCGTCCTCGCTGTCATCGTTCTCGTCTTCAACCTGCTCTCCGGCCGCCGCGCTTTATAAATAACAGCAACCACATCCTCCAGACAGAAACATTCTCGGCCCGCACGCACTCAATCCACAGGAGCAACCCCATGAATCATGACACCGCAGCAGGAAAGTTCGACCAGCTCAAGGGCAAAGCAAAGCAGTCCGTCGGCGAAGCCCTCGGCAACCAAAGGCTGGCAAACTCAGGCGCAGCCGATCAGGTCAAGGGTGCTGTCAAGGAAGCATGGGGCAACGTAAAAGACGCCGTCCATGCGGTCGCAGACGATGACTGCGCCGGTGCGGCCGCAACCCACTGCGAAGCCAGACAGCACGCAGCCGATCGGGCCCACGACCTTCGCGAAAGAATCGTCTCGACCGCGCAGAACGTCAAGAGTGCAGTCAACGCCAGTGCCGAAGACATCAGGCGCGAACACAATCGCACTGCATAAACCAACTCCGTTCCCATCTCGCTATCTTGTTGTTTGAATTCTCCAAAGAGGGCTCGCTCCGTGCGGGCCCTCTATTTTCGCAGCAGCACGTCCGCCGCAAAGAACCCGAAGAACACCACCGAAATCACCCCATTCAGCGTAAAGAACGCCGCATTCATCCGCCGCAAGTCCTTCGGCGACACAATGCTGTGCTCATAGATCAACAGCGCCGCAACCACCCCAACCCCCGCCCACGCCAGCCCTCCCAACCCAAACAGCCGCACCAGCCACACCAGCAGGCACACCATCCCCATGTGCATCGCGCGCGCAATCCAGAACGCCGCATTCAGCCCGAAGGCCTGCGGCACGCTCTTCAGCCCCGCCACGCGGTCGAACTCATAGTCCTGGCACGCATACAGCACGTCGAAGCCGCCAACCCACAGCAGCACCGCCGCCGTCAGCACCGTAATCCGCCAATCCAGCGCGCCGCGCACCGCAATCCACGCCGCCGACGGCGCAATCCCCAGCGCCAGCCCCAGCACCCACCGCGTCACCCGCTTCAGATAGCTATAGATCAGCAGCACCGCCAGCGTCGGCAACGCCAGCTCCAGCGTCAGCCGGTTCAACATCGCCGCGCCCAGCACAAACACCGCCGACGACACCACCACAAATCCCGCCACAAATCCCGCGCTCAACTTCCCCGCCGCCAGCGCGCGCATCTTCGTCCGCGGGTTCGCCGCATCCAGCCGCGCGTCCACCAGCCGGTTGAAGGCCATCGCCGCCGACCGCGCCGACACCATGCACAGCACAATCCATCCCAGCACCGCGGGCCGCGGCCATCCGCCCGCCGCCAGCACCGCGCCGGTCAGCGCAAACGGCAGCGCAAAGATCGAGTGCTCCCACTTGATCGTCTCCAGCGTCAGCCGC
>JBEKCX010000401.1:0-3162 GCA_050014655.1 Occallatibacter sp.
CATTGCGTATTGGGCAGCGAAGGCTGCTCTTGAGCGCAATGAATGAACTCAACGTGAACTTGCAGCATTCGATATTGACTTTGTCGGCGCAGGGCTGGTCCAACCGGCGGATTGCGCGTGAACTGGGCCTCCACCGGGAGACCGTGGGCCGACATCTGCGACTGGCCGTTTCAAAACCGGCCAAAGTGCCCCCCGGCTCGAATGGAGAAGCGGAGCCAAAACCGGCCATAGTGCCCGCCGGCATTCTTCCGCTTTCCCGCAGCCAATGTGAACCTTGGCGAGAGTTCATTGAGCAGGGATGCCATGCGGGTTTGTCAGCCCAACGTCTTTACCAGGACCTTGTCACCGAACGTCAATTTGCCGGCAGCTACGATGCAGTGAAGCGCTTCGTGCGGCGGTGGACTCAGACGCAGCCGGTGCCCTTTGTGCGGATGGAAGTCGAGCCGGGAGCCGAGGCGCAGATCGATTTTGGACAGGGCGCTTGGGTCATGGTGAACGGCAAGCGAAAACGACCGCATCTGTTCCGAGTGGTGTTGAGCCATTCGCGGAAAGGCTATAGCGAAGTGGTGTGGCGGCAGACGACCGAAAGCTTCATTCGGTGTATAGAAAATGGGTTCAGGCATTACGGCGGGGTAGCCAGAACTTTGGTCATCGATAATCTTCGGGCAGCAGTCACGCGGGCTGATTGGTATGACCCTGAGATCAACCCGAAGATGGAGGAGTTTTGCCGGCACTATGGCACCGTGGTCCTCCCAACAAGGCCAGCCATGCCCCGCCACAAAGGAAAAATTGAAGCGGGTGTCAAGTATAGCCAAAACAACGCGCTCAAGGGGCGTATGTTCACCAGTTTGGCCGAGCAAAATTTGTTCTTGGCAGAATGGGAGCGCACGGTGGCCGACACGCGCATCCACGGCACGACCCGGTGGAGCGGTCCAAGCTGTTGCCGCTGCCGTCCAGTCTGTTCCCGGTCTTTGAAGAAGCGCCACGCAGTGTCCACCGGGACGGTTACGTTGAGGTCCAGCGGGCCTATTACTCGGTCCCGCCGGAGTATGTCGGACGGCAGGTCTGGGTGCGCTGGGAGTCCAAATTGGTCCGTGTCTTTAACCAGCGCCGGGAACAAATCGCCCTGCATGCACAGGCCGAACCCGGCAAGTTTACCACTGACCCGCTCCACCAGCATTCACCGTATCGGCACGTCATTCACCGCAATCTGGATTACCTGTTGGACCGGGCTCGGCTGATTGGCAAACACACCGGGACTTGGGCCGAAGCGATGGTGCAACAGCGCGGCCCCATTGGAACGCGGGTATTGCATGGCCTGCTGGCCCTGGCGGGCAAACATCCCGTGGCCGCCCTGGAAGCCGCTGCCGAGAAGGCCCTGCATCACGGCACCTGGCGTTTACGGGATTTGCGCACGTTGCTGGAACGGGCCGGGCCATCGCCGCCACTGGATTTCCTGGAAACCCATCCCTTGATCCGGTCGTTGGATGCTTATGAGGCGCTCACGCCGGATTGTTTTAACCCTCAACCCAAAACTGTCTATGAGCCAACTTGAAAACACCCTGAAACAACTCCGCCTCTCCGGTCTGCTGCAAACTCTGGACGTGCGCCTGCAAGAAGCGACCGCCAACCGCCTGGGCCATGCCGAGTTCCTGGAACTGATCTGCCAGGACGAAGTCAATGTCCGCCAACAACGGCTGATGGAACGCCGGACCAAGGCCGCTGATTTCCGTGGCCTGAAAACGCTGGAAGACTTCGATTGGAGCTTCAATCCAGGCATCCACCGCAAAGACATTTATGATCTGGCCACCGGCAACTTCATCCGCCAGGCCAAGGATGTCCTTTTTCTCGGACCGCCGGGCGTCGGAAAAACGCATCTGGCCCAGGCGGTGGGGTATGAAGCCATCAAGATGAACTTCCAGGTGCTTTACCGCTCCATCTTCGATTTGGTGCGCGACTTCATGAAAGACGAAGCCTTCAGCCAGCAGGACCGAACCCTGCGCCGTTACCTCAACCCGGAGCTTTTAATCATTGACGATTTTGGCCTGAAGCAGTTGCCCAAGAACTCCGGCGAGCATCTTTTTGAGGTGATCATGCGCCGGTATGAAAACCGGTCCACCATTATGACCAGCAACCGGCCACTGGAGGAATGGGGGAAACTCCTGGGCGACGTGCCCACGGCCGGCGCCATCCTGGATCGTTTCCTGCACCACGCCCAAACCATTGCCATTACCGGGCGGAGTTACCGGCTCAAAGACCACGCCGCCATTGCCGGCAAAGAGGACAAAAACAAGAAAGGCAAATCCAAGTCCAGCGAACCTTCGACCGCAGAACCGGCGAGCTGAATGGCTCGCTTTCCGGTTCTGCTCGTTTTACTTTGCTGCGTATGAAACTGGCGTGTCCAGGTTGTGGTTTTCGCACGATAAGCGATGAGGTTTATGGCTCCTACGACATCTGTCCTGTCTGCGGATGGGAGGACGATGCCGTCCAGCTCGCGAATCCGTGTTCTGGCGGAGGTGCCAATAAAGAGTCGCTCTACGCGTGTCAAAAGCTCGTCGAGAACTGGTCGAGAGAGAAAATGGCCGCATTCGAGCGCGACCCGAGTTGGCGGCCATTGAATGAAGAAGAGGTTGCCTATTTTCAGTCGGCTAAGAAGCGTGAACACTGGGCATTTATGGGTGAGACGGCGCCTGAGTTCGCGTATTGGCGGAAGCCACGGAAAATCGAAAGCGCGTGAAACAAGAGCCGAACAAACCGAGGTTATCCCTCCATGACAAAGAACGTCCAGATTGAAGGGAGCAAGATCACGGACTGGGGTTCATTTCACGATCTCTTTTCCAAGACGCTTGGTTTCCCTGCTTTCTACGGTCGAAATATGGATGCTTGGAACGACTGTATGACATCTTTGGATGCCCCCAAGGATGGCTTGAGCACCGTCCATGTCGCGAGCGGAGACGTGCTGGTGCTGTGCATATCCGGAGCGACCGATCTCAAGAAGAGATGCCCAGAGATTTATGATGCTCTGGTGGAGTGCTCCGCATTCGTGAATTACCGCAGGATTGAAATGGGCGAGCAAGCCATTCTCGCGGTTTCGTTCGATGGATAATAAAAAGCGCCAGCAGATATGAAGAAATTGAAAAACCCCTTGCTTGGATCAAGAAA
>JBEKCX010000402.1:0-2500 GCA_050014655.1 Occallatibacter sp.
ATGTGGAAATCCGCCAGTTGAATATCATCGGGGACGCCACCTTCTGCAAAGGCAAGGTGACCAGGAAATACAAGGACGGGGAAGACCATCTGGTGGATTTGGACGTCTGGGCGGAGAACATGAGGGGCGAAATCACCGCGCCCGGCAAGGCCACCGTCAGGCTGCTCTCCAAAGAAGTACCCGGCGGCCATTCCTATTTGTATCCGCACTCCAAGGAATAGCAGCAACTTACTCAATTAAAATATCAAGGAGAGGGCGTTCCGCCCTCTCCTTTTCCCTTGTCTTTCCTGCGAAAGCAGGAACCTATCAAACCAATCATGCCTTAGATTTAACCATGAAATACGATTGATAGTTAAATCTTCTGCAGGGGCGAGTTTATAACCCGCCCGCCCGTCTTCTCCCATACCCGCCCTTGATTATTGTCCCATTATTTGATATACATTAGTAAACAAATTCCAAACCTTTTTTCTAAAGTAAGGAGTTTAACATGACTGACGGCTATATGGGGAAAATGCTCTTTGTCGACCTTTCCTCGAAAACCATCACTGAAGAGGCCCTTGATGCAAAAATGTGCCGCGATTATATCGGCGGCTATGGCATTGGCGCCAGGGTCCTTTACAGCCGCCAGAAACCCGGCGTCGCTGCCCTCGGCCCGGAAAATATGCTCGGTTTCATCGCCGGCCCCTTTACCGGTACCCCGGTTCCCACCGGCGCACGTTACACCGTCGTCGCCAAATCCCCGCTCACCGGCGGTTGGGGCGATGCCAATTCCGGCGGTCAATTCGGCCCTTATCTCAAATTTTCCGGTTTTGATGCCGTTTTCTTCACCGGTATCTCGCCGGAACCGGTTTACCTGCTTATCGACGAAGGCAAAGCCGAAATCAAAGACGCCGGGTATCTCTGGGGCAAAGACACCTACGAAACCGAAGATAATCTGATGGCTGAATACGGTAAACAGTCCCGCGTGGCCTGCATCGGCCCCTCCGGCGAGAAATTGTCACTGGTCGCCGGTATTATGACCGACCATGGCAGCACAGCCGGCCGTTCCGGTCTGGGCGCGGTCATGGGTTCCAAAAAGTTAAAAGCCGTTGTTGCCCGCGGCACCGGCACCGTCTCTGTTGCCGACAAAGATGCTCTCGACAAACTCCGGCGGGAAATGCTGGATTTTTATAAAACATTTTTCATCACCGACGGCATGTCTATCACCGACCGGATTCACCGTTACGGCACGGTTTACGGCACGTTTGCTTCGGCCCACAGCGGCGATACCCCGGTTAAAAACTGGGGCGGCGTCGGCGTGGTTGACCTCCCCGACCGCTCCGGTCTGGAAAATGAAGCTTTTGACTCCCGTGTTGAAAGGTTGTCCGGCTGCTGGCATTGCCCCATCGCCTGCAAAGGCATTATCAAAGCCGGCGAGGGGGAATATCAATATGCGGCCGGTTCCCGCCGTCCGGAATACGAGACCGCTGCCGCCTTCGGCGCCCTTTGCGCCAATCACAACACCGAAGCCATCGCTATGGTCAACGATATTTGCAACCGTGCCGGCATCGATACCATCTCCACCGGTACCATCGTCGCTTTTGCTATCGAATTATACGAAAACGGCATTTTAACCGGTCAGGATACCGGTGGGATTGAATTGAAATGGGGTAACCACCGTGCGATCGTCGCATTGACTCAGAAAATCGTTAAACGGGAAGGATTGGGCGATATTTTGGCCGACGGCGTTAAAATCGCAGCGGAAAAAATCGGTAAAGGCTCGGAGAAATTCGCCGTTCACATCGGCGGCCAGGAACTCGGCATGCATGACCCCAAGCTTTCCCCGGACCGCTCCCCCGTTGCCGCTCCGTTCCTCATGGACGCCACCCCCGGTCGTCACAACGCCCGGTTCGGTCCGTCCGGCTTTCGTATGCACCTTACCAATATGGGCGGGATCTGCACACTCAGCAGTTTTGGCCTGATTCAATCTCCGGAAAACGATGTCCGCCTGCTCGGATTTTTTAACGCCGTCACCGGCTTCAATTATTCCCTGCAGGAATTGCTTCGCGCCGGCGAAAGGGTCGCCGATTTGCGTCACGCTTTCAACCTGCGTGAAGGCATCGTCGAACTGAATTGGCCTGTTCATCCCCGTATCGTCGGCAAACCGCCCCAGGCGACCGGTCCGCTTGCCGGCATCACCGCCGATATGGAAGCCCAGGCGTATTGGAACATGGGACAGCTTGATTGGGACCGTTTCACCACCAAACCCAATAAAGAAAAACTGCGTTCCCTAGGCCTTGAAGATGTTGCCAAGGATTTGTGGGGCTAAGGTGCCCAAAATACATCCGAATCTGCGCTAAGGCGTTAGTGGAAGAGTCATTTATTCCAAATCCAGCAATTTAGCGGAATTCTTCTTCGCCATGAATTCCACTTCCGCCGGGCTCAAACCGTTCTTCAGCAAGAGCGCAATGAACATCCTCATGCCTTCCGCCGGCGGCGGGTTATAATACTGACCCAGGTC
>JBEKCX010000403.1:0-2502 GCA_050014655.1 Occallatibacter sp.
TCAGAGACCACCGGCCGCCGATTCTTTTGGGCAACAGTGCCGCGTCTTTGTCCTCCGGAGACATGATGACGCCGAATCGCTCGAAGCTCCGGAAATCCTTGGTCAGCACCAAAGAGACTCCGGGACCTCCCCGTGCGAAGGATGTATATGCCACGGCGTATTCTTCAAGTTCCGGAACATAGGTAATGCGTGGATCTTCGATACCCCAGATCTCCTCCGGATATTCCTGGGGATTTGCCGTCAACGTCGGTTGCCTGTCGATCCGCCATCCATCCAAGCCATTGGCGGAGCGCGCCGCACAAAGGTGCGACAAGCCGGTGCGATCTTCAACGCGGCAAAGCAGCAGCGTGTCGCCGTTGGGCAGCAGCACGGCCCCTGCATTGAAAACGCTGTTGATCGGGTAGGGTCAGTCTTCGCGGCTGAGAAGCGGATTGCCCGAATAACGCGTAAACAGGGCATGATCGGCACATGCTCCTGGCATCTGTTGCCCCTGTGCGATAGACTCAGGCGATCGATCCGACGAGATAGTTGGATTCAATAGAAGACACTCATTCCACGATGCAGTTCGTCAACGTTCGCAACCTTGGCGGCCTGCATTTCGAGCAGGGCCATTAGGAACGAGAGCGTAGATTCAGCTCCCTGGTTTTCGTTCACGCGATCCGGATGAAGGCCGTCCCGGCATCCACCCGTCAATACATCATACAGCGGAACCCGCAGATCGTTCTTGCCGAGAAACCAGCCAAAGACCCTTCTGGCTTCCTCGAGCCATTGGCTTTCTTCCGTCAACCTGTATACCTCAAGGCAGGCGGAGACGGTGGCACAAGCCTCTACTGGCTGCTGATCGAAACGCGCCTTCTCATTTCCTTCAATAAAGAAGCCGTTAGATCCGATCGGCACGAATATCTCCTTGTCGTCGCGGTGCTGCTCGGCGACAAGCCACTTAAGAGAATCCATCCCGGCTTCGATCATTCTCTGGTTGTCGCTCCGCCAGCCCGCTAGGACGAGCGCCTGCGACAGTCTCGCATTCGAATAGGAAAGGCTCTTCTCGAACCATCGCCATGTCGCGGAGTGACAGCGCTCATAGATATCGAGAAGCCGATTGGCAAGTGCATTGCGAGCGCCCTGCACGGCTCTGTCCCCAGGAAACCAGTCCAGATAGGCTTGCATGCCCAGGATGCAAAACGCCCAGGTGCGCGGACTGGTGAACGTGAGGGTCGCGGGGACCGCGGCTTCGAAGAGTCTCCCGGCCGCTCCTCTCAATCCTGCATTTCGCGAATGGCCTAACACGTTCCCAAGGGACCACAAGGCACGGCCATGGCTGTCATCCGACCCAGCGTCTTCGAGCCATTTACGGTCATAGCCGAGAAAGTTTCTAAATCTCCCTGTGTCGCTGTTGAAAGCAAGCCATAAGAAAGAAAGGTATCGATGGGAGAGGTTCGGATACTCCCGCCGGTTCGCATCGGGGTTTTCATCCAGAAGAGTCGAAACAATGAGAGCGCGCGCGTTGTCGTCGGTTGTGTAGCCCTCGCGCGTGTTGGGCACCGAGAAGATGGCATGTTGCAAGATTCCCGTGTCGTCTGTCAGTCTCAACATCTGATCTGTATTCAAAACCGGCAGGTAGTTGGTAGCATTTGTTGCAACATCATCTTGCTGAGCTGCCCTGGGCTGCAAGGTGCGCTCGAATCGCGCATGCTGGAAGCTCGCCATATACTTTCGCGCCGTTTTGGACCAAATTGTTTCGCGGGAATGGAGGTAGGCCCGCTTCCGCATGGCGTGCCGTTCTCCATCGTTATCAAGGAGTTGAAGCACTGCTCCTGCAATAGCGTCGGGATTCTCGAAAGGCACGATCACGCCCCGCTTCTCCGCCAGCAGCTCTTTCGCATGCCAATACGGCGTTGAGATAATCGCCTTCCCCGCTCCAAGCGCAATTGCGAGCGTTCCGGAGACGATCTGCGCCTCCTGCCGGTAGGGCGTAATGTATATATCGGCCGCGCCGACGTGTTCCACTAGTTCTTCCGCACTTACAAAGCGATTGACGAGGATCAGGTTCGATGAAACCCCAAGCTGCTCTGCCAGAGCCCTCAATTCTTCGCGGTAGCGCTCGCCCTCCCGCCGGCGAATATGCGGATGCGTCACACCGGAGACGATATACACCACGTTCGGGTGCCTTGCCAGAATCGCCGGCAACGCTCGAATCACGTTCTCAATTCCCTTGTTCGGTGATAGCAGACCGAACGTCAACAGCACGGACTTGCCTTCGGTTCCGAAGCGGTCTTTGAAGTAATTTGGGTCCATGAACTGGAAATCGGGCACGCCGTGTGGAATCACATCGATTTTTTCGCCCGGAACCGCATACACTTCTCGCAGCAGTTGGGCCGCCAATTCGCTCATTACAATCAGGCGATCGGAAAGCCGCGAGATCTCTTCGAGCACCATTCGTTGATTCATGTCTGGCTCGCGCAGAACCGTATGCAGCGTGGTCACGAGAGGCATCTTCAACTT
>JBEKCX010000404.1:0-2504 GCA_050014655.1 Occallatibacter sp.
ACTGTAAGCCTAATTTCGATTGACGTACAACCATCTTTGGTAGATTTACTCATTGGAACCACCCAGCAATTTACCGCTACCGCCACTTATTCAGATGGTTCAACAGCAGACGTTACATCTCATGTAGTATGGGAAAGCAACAATACCAACATTATTATCTCCGATACGGGGGTCGCCAGTGGAAATACGGTTGGTATTGCTCGCATTAAAGCTACCTTATCAGGAATAACAAGCAGCCCAGTAATATTAACTTCAGTTGATTCTCTTGCTATGGCAAACACTACCCCGTCAACAACAATCCCTATAGCGACTTCAATTTCACCAGTAATCACAGGTGCCCCTGCAACAACTTCAACCCCTATCGCAACGCAGATAAATCCAAATACGGGAGTATATAATAATTACTATTTGGGATTCGCAGACACCCCCGAAGGAGACCTAGGCGGTGATGGGTGCTACGACGACACTGGGGATTTCATTATTCTCATCAACAACAAAAAGGCAGTTAATCCTACTTATGCTCAATTAGTCAACTTCTTACAAAGTGATACAACAGACGAATTCCCATATGTTTACACAGATTTATCTACTGGTTCTTACTATGGCACAGCAGCTAGCCACGTTGATTTACCCCGAATTCAGAAGATAATTGATGGAACGGAACAACCCAACCCTCCTGATATCTGTGGGGACTTTGCAGAAAGGTTACACAACGACGCTGAAATTGATGGAATACGTTGTGCCTATGTCGCTATACAATTATCTAGCTATCCCGACCCTGATAACCTTGGGATACCTTCCAATTCGGGACACGCTTTAGATGCTTTCCAAACTACCGATGATGGCTTAGTCTACGTAGATGATACAGGCTGGCTTGCTACCGACCCTCATCCAACAAGAGCAGTAAAAATTGCGAACCCAGTGGTCGGACAATCATACATCACAACAGCTTTATTTCCTGAAGCTGGCTGGGATACCTCTGGCGATAGCATGGGAACTGTTACTAGCGTAGATGTAATTTGGGATGGAACTTGGAACTAATATTTGGTATAGACCGATGCGAATAGTTAATTTTAATTTACGTATGAGTTGCGATATTAAGAGGGATACGTGTGAGTATGAGTAATAAAGACTCCGATAACAACGAAACTGGCAGAATTAAACCAAAATCAAAAAAAATATGACATGGTTCGCAGAGGTGAAGATGTACTGTTTGAATGGGCTGGCTGGTCAAAAGAGGCGAGAGGGAACCTTAAGTTAAAGAAACCTACTTGTCCACAATGTGCTGGTACCGGTTAATACCCAAATAAAAAACAGAATATGAACAAGGATGATAATGCATGACGGAATAAAAAAGAAGCCACAACAAAGGATAGCGCACCTACCCATGATCAGAATGGTCCTCTTTCATAAAAATCTCTTACACCTAATTGGTATTATTTTGCTCTGTTTAAAAATTTAAATGGTTGCGAGAAAATGCGGTAATGAGTGAAAATTGGCAAAACAAAGATCACTGGAAAGACTATTATCAGATACTTCAGGTACACCCGTCTGCTGAACCGGAAGTGATCAAAGTTGCACACGACAAATTACTTCAAAAGTATCATCCAGATCATAACCCTGGTAAAGAACGATGGGCAACTGAAAAATCTAAAGAAATTAACGAAGCTTTTGAAATCTTAGGTAATGCTGAAAAGAAAGCGCGGTATGATTCGGATTATAGTCAACGATTGAAAAGTACTAATAATGTTTCTACACCCCCCATCACACCTTCACAACCATTACCAGTAAAACCCCAACCTGAGGTAAATCCCACAATAATTCGATTTATTGATGTAATGCCTGGAGAAAAGAAAAAAGACTCTTTTATTGTGAAAAATTCAGGGGGACCCTATTCGAAAATTTTGATGAGTAACCCTAGTTCGTGGTTGAAAATTGTGAGCCAAAAGCCACTCTACGAAGGTGGAAAACTTCCGTTATTTGTGGAGATTGAAGTTAATGGTGATGAATGGGGGAAGACTTATGTAGACAACATTATAATCAAATTCGATGATGTCGAAACTCATGTAAGAGTCGAATTACACACGAGATCCAAAAACGAACCAACAGATACACAAGAGTCGGACAGAAAGGACGGGTCAAAAGGAAAGTTAGGTGTAAATTATAACGGTAGATTTTATGAAAGATACAGATTGGGTAAATCACCAATGGATAATAAAACTCAGACTTTGTCTAAAACCTGTAAGGGTTGCGGAGTAGGACAAGGGAATATCACAAACCAGGCTGTATTTGGGAAATTTGCCCCGTTTGTCATGTATGGCTTACAACTTGTGACCATAAAACATTATTTTCGGTCAATCAAGACTTTAGATCTTCCAAAGAGAGCAGTTATGATATTAATCAAACGGATAAACCTAAAAAACAACGCAATAGCTGTCTCGGAACGTTGCTTATCGCTGGCATTATAGTAGCGGGCATTATATCAGGGTCTTTCTACTTGCATT
>JBEKCX010000405.1:0-2510 GCA_050014655.1 Occallatibacter sp.
TGTCGAAAACCGCGTTCTTTGACCCATCACTAACCACATTCTTTGACCCACCCGGGGATTATTAAAGTTGTACTACTTCTACTTTACTGCTGTCAATACCTCCTTTCGCCGGTGCGGCGATAGTTTCTCCCTGTAACTCGATCCTTCGATAACAATCTGATAGCTGGCATTTGCCAACCTGTCCAGAGCGCTGTTACCGAGGATAGGGTCATCAAACAATCCCAGCCACTCTTCCACCGACCGGTTACTGGTAAAAGCAAAGCTGGACTGCCGGTGCCTGGCGATGATGAGTTCATAAAGGTCAGTTGACTGCTGCGCTGTCAGCTTTTGCAGACCGAAGTCATCCATTATCAGCAGGTCGGGACTGATGAAGGTGCGAAAAGTTTTCTCTAGCGTATGGTCGACCCTCGACTGTGCCATGTTTCTGAAGAAAGCATCAGCCCGGATAAAACGCACGCTGTGTCCGGATCGCACCGCAGCATAGCCGAGGGCTTGAGATAGAAATGATTTACCCACTCCGACCGGACCGACGAAAAGCACGTGCTCGTGACGGTTCAGGAAGTCGAGGGAAAAGACGGCATCTAGTAGCCTACGATCCACTGTTATGGGGGCAGTCCAATCGAAGTCTTCCAGCCGGCATACCTCCTCGAAGCCGGCTGACAGGAGGTGTATTTCCAGATTGCGGTTATCCCGTCTGGTCACCTCGTCCGCCAGGATGATCTCCAGAAATGCGGCATAGTCCAACTGGTCCCGCCGGGCGAGAGCTAACCGCTCGGGAAGGGTGTTCAGTACATAACCCAGTCGCAGCCGTTTTAGTAATGGTTTGAGATCATTTGTTGCGGTCATACCGTCCCTCCTTCATGCTGGTCACCGGGGTGGTTACCACCGGTGTTATCCCCAATGGCGAAGACATTACCAGGGCGGGCGAATCGTCCCGGCGGCGGTGGTGTCATCATCCTTACCGGCATTGCTTCCTGTTCCAGCGTATCAATCAGAATACGCTCCACTCTACGCACATCAATTAGGTCTACTGCCAGCGCTTTTTCACAGGCGCTGTTGAGCCGTAAGGGAGTGTATTTATCTCCCAAACGCAGTAGTTTATAAGCCTGGCGCATTTTGTGCCATGGTGTAGGTCCGCCAAGCAGTTTATCCGCAAAGGCCCCAACCGATTCCCCCAGTTCTGCTCCCTTTCGGCAGAGATAGATTGGCGAGCGGAGAGTGTAGGCATTAAGCTCCTTGGGATAATCGTCCGGATCGGTAGATCGTCCGCCACGCGGTTTACGGGGGTGTACTTTTACCAGCTCCCCACGTTTGTAGAGCCGCACCAGTTCTCTATCGCCCCTGACTTCCAGCTCAGTACCCGGCGGACACGTGGTGTCGGGCGCCGAGTAAATGGCATAACGGTAATAAATGTGATGGTCGCGATGCACTATAGCCTTATGCCAGTCCGGGACATCATAAGGCTCACTATCGTAGGGCAGCAGTTTAGCCTGTTCTTCCGCCTGGAATACTACCAGCGGCAAACGCCGCGTGGTGCCGTGAATACGTTGTCCTGCCACTTCAAGGCACCATTGCTTGGCTTGTTGACGCAGGTCGGCCAATCCGTTGAATTGACCACCTTTGAAAAAACGCTCTCTGGCATAGGGAACGCCTCGTTCGACTTTAGGTTTATCTTTTGGATGTCCGGGTCTGGCCGGGTCGGCAATGAAATTACGGCGCTGGGAATACTCAAGAAAGCCGCGAGATAGTCTGGGATTAAGTGCGTCAGCACCGGTGACAGCCGCCGGGAAATTATCCAGCACCAGGTACTTGGGTATTCCGCCCAAAAATGCCCATGTCGATTCCAAGCCTTGAATTACGTCACTAAGCTGCTGATTGAATAACGGCCATAGAAAGCAGTGTCGAGAATAACCCAGTACGGTTAACATCCCCCAAGCCTGCCGCTTCCGCCCGCTTTCCGGGTCCCATAACAAGCCCAGCCGTCCGAAATCCACCTCAGCCATTTGTCCCGGCTCGGTATCTGCCATTCGTACCGTTGAATGTGCTTTCTTGCCAAACCAGTCTCTTCGATTAACGTAGCGATGCAGGCAGGTATAAGGCACCAGACAATGCTGCTGCGCTAACAGCTCCTGTATCCGGCTGAGTTTCAGCTTATCATTTTTAATCCACTGCTCAATCCGGTCAGCCCAGGGTATCAGCAACTTGTCAGTGGGGATTATGATGTCGCGCGGTCCCGCCCGGTTGGTTTGAATCAGCGCAGTTAACTGCAGATCTGTGGGCGGCGGACCGTCCCGACCCAAGCCGCAGCTATGTGCCGCCAGTATATATTTCCGAATTGTATTACGTGATATGCCGGTTGACCGCGTTATCTCGCGAATACCGCGGCCTGCCTGCCATTGCCGAACTACTTCTGTAATTTCCACTCGGGAAACCTCCTTGTATGCCATCGTCGCTCCTGCTCAGTCGTTCTGCGACAATGGTAACTCATTTATTTTCCCGGGTGGGTCAAA
>JBEKCX010000406.1:0-2527 GCA_050014655.1 Occallatibacter sp.
ACTTATGCGCTGGTAGCCGACCAGCCGAGTGGTACAAGCTCCATTTATTTTATCTGGGCCGGCAGTTCAGCAACACCTTACTACGACCTCTCGACCAACAGTGGCGGCGCCTGGTCAGTAGGAACGACCTACACAATGTCCTATGAGACTTTCGGAAACAAACCGATAGCGCTGACCGCTGGTGCTAACACTATTACCCCAACCACCCTGGGGACATTCAACGTACAAATCCAATCCGGTTGCTCGGCAACTGTCACCAGCGGCACGTCCTGCCTGGTTACAAATTCTCCGGTGCAGCTTGGTCAAGGTGTCTCGGTTATCACCACCACCGGGGCCGTTACCGGTGGATTCACCGTGACCTTGAACACGACAGCCTACATTTTGAATAAGGCCAGTGCGCTTTCGATGGCTATTGATCCCACCACCAGCGGCAAGATTGACGCAACATTGACTGGTGCGAGTGGAGTTACGGAGCAGTCAATAACAGGTGGCAGCAGCCCATCCAATTATAAGGTCTATGGCGTAAACTGGATAGCGCAAGATTTTGTGGCCAGTGGCGCTTATCCTCTAGCTCAAATCACTACCGGCTGCGGTGGCATAAATGGCGGCGGCGGCCTGTTTACCACCGCTATTTATATCGAAACCACTTCCAGCGGCAGTCCTACCGGAACAATAGTCGTGTCCGGGAGTGCAGCAAGCGGCGGCGGAACCATCACATTCGGGACGCCTTATTCCCTAACTAATGGCACGACCTACGCGATGGTTCTCAACTATACCGGTGGCAATAGCACCAACTACTTTTCGATTGGCCCATATACCGTAGGCGGTACTGGATTCTACGCCTCCGCGAACAGCGGTACTAGCTGGGTGGTTCAATCCGGTTATGAGTTCCCGTTTACCACCCAGGCAACTTTTCCTAACACTACGGTAAATGTTACCGGCATCTCATCCGGGGTGCACACAATTACATTATCCGAAACAGCCGCAGCATTTGGCACTTTGTCATTACAGGTGGATTCAGGTACACCTTCGACCGCGACCATTGTGGGGCCGGTCCCTTCAAACTCCAATACTTGGACGCTCGATACCAATGACGTTATGCCTTACATCACCAGTTATTCAGAAACGGTCGGCAGCACGCAAAAGCTGCTCTATCAACCAGTGACGATGATTGCAGGCACAGCCTTGCCGGATATCGATGGTACACAAGCCGGCACGATCACCTATGGCACCAATCCGAATGTGTCTCTTACCCTCGGCACGTTCGGGCCAACCAACCCGGCCCAGGCTACGACCGGCAACAATTATGCCATTCAGTCGCCGGGTTCGATACTCTCCAGCACTCTTGGCCTACCGCCGCAGATGTACACTGAATTGGATGCTTCCCTAATCCCCTTTGGTGCTGCCATCAATTCAATACTCTTGGCCGGCGGCATCCCACAAGCGTTATGGTGGTTCCCTTTCATTTACATCGGTATCTGTATTGTTGGGATGCTGGCTTATGAAGCTACCGGACCTAAAGGCGCTCCCCAGGCTGGCAGTCTATTAACCATGTGCGTGGTGATGGAAATTTCGCTGGTTCTTTTTGGTGTTATGGGAACTGTCGGTGTATCCGGCATGATACCTTTATGGTCGGCGATCATGTTCATCTTCCCGGCAATCGCCTTGATATTAGCCCGTAAGCACGTGGGATGGGGATAAACTATGAGTACCAAATTTATGAGCTTCCTCGCCATGTCGTGGTTTCTGAGTACGTTAATTTGTCTGGTTCTGGAAGGCGCTTATTTTGGCGCCGCTCAAAACTCGATCATTAACGACCTCAGCATCATGACCACCATCTCCCTTGGACCTTTGGTAGTGCCGGTGTTCAACGTCAATTTTGCCCAGGGGATAATGCGGTTGCTGCTGTGGGATTACTCGTTTTACACCGGCGGTTGGATCGTAATACGTTACTTTTGGGTTTGCACGTTGAGTTCCGGCGCGATGTGGGGCATCATCCAGGCATTTATCTGGCTTTACGGCCAGGCCATCAGTTTCATTACCCAACTCGTGTAAGAGGAAAATATGAACGCATTAAAGAGTTTTTTATCACCATTAGGGATCTTTGTTGTAGGCCTGATAATACTTCTATCTGTCGGTGTTTTTTACCCGGCTTTTCAAACACAAACAAGTGCTGACATTACTAAAATAGGGCCCTCCCAAATGAGTTCCTTCACAATGCTGAGTTGGGCAATGAACAGCTGGCCACTACTGCTTTTCTGCGGATTCATCCTGCTCGTGGTTATTATTGCTGTCGTCGCCTGGCTGCGGCGCTAACATGTAAAATAAACTATATGCAATTTTTGTATCCATCATGCCTTCGGCATTGGGGTGGTTCTTTCATTGACGTCCTTTCATTTAAGCGTATTTACGGATTAGGCCGAACCAGCCTTTTGAAGTTCCGGATTAATCGGATTCTCTCCAAATTGCTCCTCTCGACGTAAGGTTTAGAAAGGATTCACCTGCAATGAAACAGTACCCATTTTCC
>JBEKCX010000407.1:0-3924 GCA_050014655.1 Occallatibacter sp.
CCATGTCCATCAATCGCCGATTGCGGGACACCACTGATGTTAGCTATTTTTACGGGATAACCCGCGATACCCCTTTCGGTGGACAATCAATCACTTTTTTATGAGTTGGTAGTCCGTAATAATGAACAACCATGCCAGCGTTGCCTTATTCAATACACATTACCCTCGTCTATTTACAAATTCTAAAATTCTCCACGCAGCCAATACCACTCCTATAAGAAAAACTGTGCCACTAATTCGAAGATTGCATAATTTGTGTTCGATGCATTTTTTGTTCTCTTGTTCAATGTCAGATGGTGAATCCGAATGCACAATATATGAACGAGGGAACAAAGCTAACAGGGCGAATATACCCGCTACAACCCAAGCGGCGATCGGAAACAAACTAAAGCAATCAAGAGTTTTGGATGTTGCCACGCTAATACCCGCAAGTAAACCTAGATATAATGTTGATAGAGTCGATGGTAATGCGAAAAGAAGTTTCGCTGTGTCATTCAAAAAAATGATAGAAGACCGTCTCTCCTGATAGCCGTATTTAATCCAGTCATCTTCACTCGGTGTTGTTGGTGTACCTTCAATAGGAGTTTCCTTATCTGTTTTGGTTTGGCTCAATGAAGTATTCCTCCCACTTTCATGAATAAGTTACTACAGAATTCGAAGCGCCACAGAATGGACAAATGTATGTTCGAGTGCTTTTGGTTAAAGCTTTGACATGAATCTCCGAAGTGGAAGTTTTTACCGAGAAAGTTTTACCACATTTATGACATGTAATATTCATATTTTGTTATCCTCCCTAAAAAGTAGCCATATTGCCACCGATTTTAACCCAAATGCTATGCTAAATCTTTCTGGAAGTCAATAAGCGCACTGTGCCAATTATCACATTACATATTAAGAGTCCCGGTTGGACCTCTTTAAAATTAAAATAATTTCTTTGAAGAGAAAACATGAGAATATTCCTTGGCTAGAAAGTCTGGTTAGACTTTAATATCGAGTGGTTAGGCAACGATTTTCCACTTTGCAAAAGACTTCTTTTGCAAACCGCCAACCTGATCCGGCTTTTCAAGTATCGGAAACTCCTATTTTTACCCTAACCTTTGCAAAGCCTCTTTAGCCGCCATCCGATGGCCAGCGTCCAAAGGTATAAGAACTCAAAGACGATGGTAGTAGCAGAGGTAAGATTACATGATTGAACTTCTCAACCGAACCAGAAACGTGGCTCCGAATTTTGATCCTAACGACGTGGGGGCTGAGGTCGCCTGCCAATATGTTATGCATATAGGCATGGTCCTCATCTTTTTAAGAATAGTGAATTCCATGTCCACTGAAAATATGAAAACCTTAAAATATTTAGATAATCAGGTAGTGATGGAAGCGCTGGAGCAACAATTGACGTTGATTGAGACGGTGACAGGACAACTTTTTGAATCTGGCGACGTGGTCGGGCCCTCTCCTTTTTTAAATGAGTTAAATTTTATGACTGCTGAAAATATGGAAAACCTTAAACCTATATAAAATGATGGGGGTAATAATAGAACCAGGGAAGCAACAGCCCTAACTGTTTAAGTTGGGACAAGGGTACACTGTTTGATTCTGGAGAGGAGATCGACCTCTTTGAGGCTAGAGAGGAGATAGATAGGTCGCCTACTGATATTTTATACGTTTAGCGATGGTTCTCTTTCTTTTTCAAAGTAGGTGAGCCTCACGACAAACGATAACATAAGAGCAAATGCACCACCTTCGAAGAGAAAGTTGCCTGCCGGTTCAAACCACAGGATGAGAAGACCTCCTATCGCCGGACCAAACGAACGTGTCAAATGAGCTCCTGTCTCAACGATTGCGATGGCATTGGGAGTCTCATTACGTGGTACCAGGTCGAAGATAACGACCTGTCCAAGCGTCATATTAATGGTTTGTGTCATACCGCATAGGAAGGCGAAAACGAATAGATACGGGACCTTGGCATGGCCGGTAAGCAGAATAAATCCGAGTCCTAAGGTAATAATAAACAACCAGATGTTCTGTATAAACATGAGCTTGCGGTGGCTGACACGATCTACTGAAACTCCGGACAAAGGTATTATACCCAGTGACGTTGCTGACAGAACCATATTTAACTTTGGCACCATCCCTAATATTTCCCCCACAATCCATAAATCTGTTATATTAAGAGCGGTTCTTTACTTTTATTTGATACCCGGATGCGGTAGGGCCCCACGCCCCGATATTTTATTATCAGCTAAGTACACCTTCTTCTTTAAGTAGTGGTAGTGGTTAGTGGTAGCGGTAGCACCGAATAGGTATTATTAGTAACAAGTGTTGACTAGATTCAAATTTTTGGGGTACTACTACCCACTGACCCCGAAAACTTAACATAAATTCCTTCTTTGTCGGTTTTGGTGCGTATACATGACCTGTTTTCAACATTCTCGACCCATTAAAACCGTTATTTTTCGTCGGTAGTCGCCGGTACCGCAACGGTTTTGATGATACCCTGCGGGACAAGGGTGTGGGAAACAGCCGAAACTGGCGGCCAACCCCTAAATTGAGCGTATACCGACGGTGATTTGCTGACATTTTCGGTAAAAAGCTGGACATATCCCGCCAACCGGTGGTTAGGTGGTATCTCCTCCTTTTGTTTTCCGGTGTCCCGATAACTCTTGAAACGGATGCGCCAGTAATACACTGCCGTAGCTGCCCATCTCTCTTTTTTAGATGAGTAAAATCCCATGACCGCTGAAAATATGGAAAACCTTAAAATATGTAGATAATCAGTATAATGACGGCAGAGCGGGAGCAACAACCTAAATTTGCGAATAAACCACCCGTAAATCCAGTAGCTAGAAAGAACATGGGCCATTCAGGTTCATGGAAAGGAGGAGCAGGCTTAGCTGAAGATGTGCACAAGCTGCCATGAATGATTTGCTGATTAAAGTCAATGGTGCTCGTTCCAAAGATGGCCGCAGCATACTGGCGATGTTGATGTCCAGCGCACAGATACTTGTACCTGAATGGGGGGCTGAGGTAAGCAAGAAAAGCAAGGACAACCTGGAGACTATTAAGAGGACTAGGGAACAACGTAGAAATGGCGGGGATAACAAGGATGACAACGGCAATGACTGACACTGGAGACAGGGGTAGGCTTTTTGAATCTGGAGACAGGGGGCAGTGTCGCACCAACTATCTCTTTATACTCTATGCGCTCGACCCCATTCTCTCTTTTGACCGGCATGTCGTTAAAAAATGTAGAAAATTTGGGGTGAAATATGACAACCGAAAATTTAGAAAAACCTATACAAGTTGTAGAAAAACCGATTAAGGTACTGCACGAGTCCTTTTTTTGAGAGAGGAACGATCCGCGCTGGTTGATGTGGATAAGGAGAATAAACATGGTAACTACTGAACAGGTTAGCAATCAGCATCAATCACTGCAATGCCCCGTCTGCGGACAGGCACTTTCCTTCCGCCTCGCCCGGGGACGGAAATCGGGTAAGCCCTTCCTGATGGTGATGTGCCTTCAGGACGGCCGGCACTTCCGGGGTTTTATCGGCGACCGGGATTATCTGACAAAGTTACTGGAGCATCTTGAACAAAATAAATCGATAAACGGAGAAAAGGGGTGAAAGTTGGCGTTTATGCCCGTATTTCCATGTCGGACCAGGACTAAAAGGGGAAAAAAGGGAATAATGATTAACCAAGTTAGGTAGTAGTCGTAGTAGTAGTAGTTCCTTTCCCCTTATAACCCTTTCTACTACTACAGGAGAGAGAGGTACTTCTACTATGGTTGACGGTTTAGTAGCAAGTCGGGACGATAACTATCTAAAGGAACAACCGGATGATCCGGAACCGCTGATCAGGTCCAGGTATTGGCTGTGACGCTTGCCGAGTAATGAGCATGGTAAAAGTGATAAGGAAACGTTATGA
>JBEKCX010000408.1:0-2528 GCA_050014655.1 Occallatibacter sp.
CAGCTGGCGAACGCCCAGGTCCCGATGCAGGCCAGGCCGTTGGAGAGGGTGATGTTGGTCGGGGAAGAGCCGTAGAACGCCTGGTTTCCGATGCTGGTGACGGTGCCGGGAACCGTGACTGCGGTGAGGTTGGGGCACTGGTAAAACGCTTCATCTCCAATTTCGGTGACGGTGCAAGGGACTGCGTACGGCCCGGTTGCGGCGGCCGGATATTCAATGAGCGTGGATTGGCTTTTGTCGAACAGCACCCCGTTGAGGCTGCTGTAAAACGCATTTTGGGCGTCCACGGTTATCGCCGCCAGGTGGGAGCAATATGCAAAGGCATTGGCCCCAATATTGGTGACGCCGGCGGGGATCGTGATCTTGGTCAGACTGGTGCAGCCGGAGAAGGCACCTCCACCGATGCCAGTGACGCTGCTGGGGATTGTGACGTTGGTGAGGCGGGAGCAGTCAGCGAAGGCGCTGGGCCCGATGTTGGTGATGCTGTTGGGCATCGTGACGGTAGTCAGGCCGGTACAGTCCCAAAAAGTGCTGTCTTCGATGCTGGTGATGCTGCTGGGAATGCTGATGTTGGTCAGGCTGGGGCAGTCGGCGAAGGCAGCCTGCGCGAGGTTGGTGATGCTGTTCGGTAGCGCCACACTGGTCAGCCCAAAGCAGACAAAGAACGCATCTTCGCTGATGCTGGTCACACTGTCGGGGATCGTGACACTCGTCAGGCCGGGGCAGGCCTCGAAGGCATAGTTCCCAATGGTGGTGACGCTCTGGGGGATTGTGTAAGCCCCGGCCCATCCGCCCGGGTATTCGACCAGCGTGGATAGGGCCCTATCGAACAACACTCCGTTGACGTTCGTGTAGAACGGGTTTTGCGCGTCCACCGTCAGCGCCGTCAGGCCGGAGCAGTATGCGAAGGCCTCGGCACCGATGTTGGTGACGCTCGCGGGAATGTATATGTTGCTCAGGCTGTAGCAGTCAAAGAACGCCTCGTTTCCGATGGTGCTGACGCCGGCTGAAATCGTGATGTTGGTGAGGTCCGAGCAGTCCGCAAACGCATCGTCCCCGATGCTGGTGACGCTGTTGGGGAGCACCACGTTGGTTAGGGCGGTGCAGTTGCCAAACGCATAGTTCCCGATGCAGGCGAGGCTATTGGGGAGCGCCACGTTCGTTAGGCTGGCGCAGCCCTGGAACGCATAGTTCCCGATGCTGGTGACGTTGCTGCCGAACGCGACGTTGGTCACGCTTGTGCAGCGCTGGAACGCTTCGTCCCCGATGCTTGTCACCGGCAGCCCCGTCACCGTGTCCGGAATTGTCACCGTTCCGCCCAGCCCGCTATATCCGGTGATGCTGATGGCGCCGGCGTTCGTGGTCCAGCTGAACTGGGCCTTGACATTGGTTGGCAAGGCCAGCAGGAGCAGCGCCAGCAGGAGTTTTGCGGGGGCTTTCCAACTTTGGGTTGGTCTTGGGCTATTCATCTGCTGCCCGGGGCGAAGCGCCAGCCGCCTGATCGTTTGTGGGGGTTGTGACCGACCGTGGTCGTGCTGTTCCTGACGCTCTTTCATCCAAACCCTTTTGGCGCCAGCTTGCCGCCGTCCGGTCGTGGTTGTCAAATCACATCTGGGGAGCGCGGCTGTCACCTGTTTTGTGGTTCTGGTGTGTTTTCCGCGAGTCCGCGCGCCCGATGCTTGCAACCGCTGTCACCCCAACATCGTTGGTGAGCGCGGCCGAGTTTCTGGCGGGCGTGTTGGTACCGGCCGGCCGGCCGCAGACCAGACGGTAAAACCGCGTTGGGGAGTTGCTCCATCTTGCGTCCATGAAGTTCGTGGATTCGGTGGTCGGTGTATTGGTCATCAACGGCCACCACGCAGTGGGCGGCATATGGTGCAGTAGTCGATCCGGCAGGTTGTCCCTGCCGCCCCGCAGATTTCCAAGGTTGGTGTGCCTGCTGCCAGCCCAATCTTGAGCACCGGAAGCCCGGCCAAGCAACGTTGGACGAACGCCAAGAAGTCCGCGGGTTGGCGTTGTCCGGGGATGTTTTCCGTCCAGATCCTACGCGCCGTACGGCGCGGGTGTAAATACGGCATCTTCCTAGCGTCCCCGTATCTCGCCGTTTGATTTGGCTTCTTGGCCATCTGTTCAAACAGTTTACGTCCAGCTTTCTCCAGTTGTGCAAATAATCTCGATGGGCCCACGGGCTATCCTTGTTACACCACGGCGTTAAAGTCTGCGTGCAGGCGCTCAATCTTTGGGACATAATCCGTGTGGTAGGTCGAGCGGCCGAGGTACCAGAGGATCAGGAAGGGAAAACCCCAAAGGCTCAAGCCGATGATCGCGAGGGAGAGCCAGCAGCCGCCCAGGAAGCCCGCCTTCTGGAAGACCACTCCCCAGCCCCGGAAGATGCGGCGAGGAACGTAATCGAGCAGGATGATGAAGCGGACGAACGGATACCAGCAGATGTACCAAATTATCCAAAGCAACCTTTTGATTTTCATGCATCTGAGGCCTTTTGAGCGTCAGCTCATCGGCTTCTTCCT
>JBEKCX010000409.1:0-3763 GCA_050014655.1 Occallatibacter sp.
CGGCCGGGAGGAAAGGAGAGGTTGTTTCTATTCATCCATTACACGATCGTCAACTGGACGCTGCTCTCAATAATGCCTGCCGCAATGGCATAGCGGGTGAGACCGGCGGTGTCGTGGATGTCGAGCTTCTGCATAAGATGCTCGCGGTGCTTTTCGACGGTCTTGATGCCGACGCCCAGTTCGGCCGCGGTTTCCTTGTTGGCTTTGCCTTCGGCGATCAACTGGAGCACTTCCGTCTCGCGCGACGTCAGTTGCACCGCTTTCTTGGTGAGCGATCCCATTCGGTCCAGCGCGGCCGGATGGAGGCGGTCCTGTCGTCTGGAAATGGAGGGGCTGAAAAATGGTTTTCCCTTTTGGACTTCCCGAATCGCCCGGCAGACGTCGTGGGCGGAGGTTTGCTTGAGCAGAAATCCCACCGCGCCGGACTCGGTCGCGCTTTTGACATACGCGTGATCGCTGTGCGCGGAGAGCATGAGCACTTTGGCGCCGGGGAAAGCTCTGAGCACCTGGCGGGTGGCTTCCAAGCCATTGAGAAGTGGCATTGCAATATCCATCAGCAACACATCGGGATGAAGTTTGGTGGCCAGGGCGACCGCCTGGCGGCCGTCTTGCGCTTCACCAACCACTTCGAGATCGTTTTCGAGTTCGAGCATCTTGCGAAAGCCCTCGCGCACAATGGTATGATCGTCCGCCACCAAAACAGTGATTCGTTTCATAGCCTTTCAAGTTTGGTTCCAGCGGAATCCGTCAATGGTCCTCCGCGCACGCGGCCTTGCCGGATGGAATTTGTGCGATAATGGTGGTGCCTCGGCCCGAAGTGGACTCGACCTCAAAACGGCCTCCGACCATCTCCAACCGCTCCCTCATGCCGAGCAAACCGAGGCGTTTATCTCCCTTCCGGTGCAACACGCGTTCGACTTGAAAAGATTTGCCATCGTCTTCTATTTTCATGCAAATGCAGTCTGGCAGTTTTTGGATGCTCACCACCACCCGGGCGGCGTGGGCGTGCCGGGCCACATTGGCGAGCGCTTCCTGGGCGACGCGAAAAAGCACTGTGCGCCGGGCCGTGTCCAGTTGTTCCACCCCGGGAAAGGCCGTCAAATGAGCACGGACCCCGGTTCGCGCGGTAAAGTGTTTCATGAATGAATGCAGGGCGGCAATCAGTCCAAGATCGTCCAGCACCGCCGGGCGCAATTCGAGTGCGAATTGATGGACGATGTCCACCGATTTTTCCACCAACCGTTGCGTGAGGGCAAGGTTGCGCGCAAAGGCCTCGGGGTTGAGGCCTGTAGAACTTGACGGGACAGATGCCTCAACTCCTCTTGCATGGAGCGCGACTGCTCCAACAACTGGCTATAATGTTGCTCGCTTTTCTTGAGGGACTCCTCCACCACTTGCCGCCGGATAATCTCCTGTTTCAACTCCCGGTTCGCAACCGCCAGAGTCTCCAAGCGGCGTTGCGCCTCCTCCGACTGTTTAAGGGCGGTGAGGTCTGTGACCACCACCCGGCACCATTTCTGCGGGCCGCTGACGGACATTGCGGCGGTGCCGTGGAAGTTGGCCCAGAACGAGGAGCCATCCTCTCTCCGAAGCGTCGCCTCGAAGACCTGTTTTTCGGCTCGACTGAAGATGTGTTCAAGAAAGGCCAGAAACCCCGGACGGTTCGCCGGGGCGACAAAGGGCGGCAGGCGCCGGTTGATGAGCCGGGACCGTACCGCGCCAAGCAAAGCGGCTCCAGTCAGGTTCACCTCCAGGATCCGCCCCTGCTCATCCAGGGACAAATAGCCGACAGGGGCGAAATCGTAGAGATCGGTATATTTTGCCAGCAGCGTTTCCATCCTGTCCCTGCCTTCCTGAAGCTCGGCGTTCTGCATCTCCAGTTCGACCTGGTGGACCTCCAATTCGTGGAGCAGACGCTGGATGTCCCCTGCGGACTTCGTCTCTCCAGCCTTCGACCTCTTATTCTTGCGCCGTTTGCGCAAATGGGCTTCGGCGCGACGATAAAGTTCCGCCATCATGGGACGCTGTTGCTGCTGGGTGTGGAGGTCCCGCAGGTCGGCAAGATCGTCCGATATCTTCGGCCTGTTTGGCTTGGCGGGATCTTTCATATCTTACCGGATGTCAGTCGTTTTCCAACGCCGTCCGTGCTCCGTTTTGGTCCGGCAGTTTTCGCCTGCGCCTTATCCTTTGACTTCTCCGTCTTGTTGGATTGTTCGGCGATATGCTTTTCCAGAACGGCCTGCTGCTCCCGCAACTGCGCTTCCAGCGTCTTGGCGACGGTGATGTCCGCGAAGGTGATGACCAGGCCGTCAATGCGGTCGTCGAGGGTCCGGTAGGGCATGATGCGCACCGTGAACCAGCGTCCGTCGCGCGCGTTCACCGGCTTTTCCACGAAGCCCAGCTTCCGCAACACTTCCTGCGCGTCGGTGGCCAGTTCCGGATAGAGCAGGTCGGAGGAAAGATCGGTGATGGGCCGACCCACATCGCCAGGGATGAGCTTGATGATTTTTGTCGCCTGGGTGGTGAACCGTCGCACATTGAGATGAACATCCAGAAACAGGGTGGCGATATCCGTGCTGTTGAGCAGGTTCTTCATGTCGTTGTTCGACCGGGACAACTCGTCCACCTTGGCTTGCAACTCAGCGTTGACGGTCTGGAGTTCTTCGTTCAGCGATTGTAATTCCTCTTTGGAAGTGGTGAGTTCCTCGTTGGTGGACTGTAGTTCTTCATTGGTGGATTGCTGTTCCTCGTTGGTGGACCGGAGTTCCTCCTGCGAGGTCTGCATTTCTTCGCGCATGGTTTGCGCCTCCATGCGGGCCTGCTGCAACTTCCGCTCCAGTTCCTCCAGTTCGGCGCTCGGGACCGGCGTCTTTGCAACCTTCCCTCGGCTCGATGCCCTTGTTTCGAGCGGCGCGGCCGCGTCGGCAAACACGATCAACACCAGTCCCCGCAACGACTCCGGTTGTCCAAGTCGCTGAACCGTAATATCCACGTATTGCGGACCGCCATTCGCCCCGACTTTAAGCCCGCGAACCACCACGCAGGCTTCCTGATCGAGTGCTTTGTGGAAAGCGTTGCCCAGTTCGTAGCGCAGGCCTTCGCGAGCCATGGCAAAAATATTCCAGTTGGCTTTACCGGAGGCGGGTTCCAGATATTTGCCAGTCCGTCCACTGACATAAAGGATGTCGCCCTTTTCGTTGACCAGCACCGCCGGCGGCGCGTAATGTTCCAGAATCAATTGATCGGCCAGGGACTGGAGACTGAGAGGCGGTTTTGGCGCAGGGCGTGGCTCGATTCCGTCTGGCAACGGAGAAGCAAAGCCCGAGGGAAACTCAATTGGCTCCGGCGGCAGTCCGGGCTCCTTCCGCTGAAAAATCCGCAATTTGTTATTGAGCGGTGTGAACAGGCCGGTAAAGGTCCCGATGGTCTCCGCGCTGCCCAGGATCAGGATGCCACCCGGGGTGAGGCTGTAATGAAAGAGCGGAATGAGTTTCTTTTGCACCTCCGGAGCCAGGTAGATCAGCAGATTGCGGCAGCTCAAAATATCCAGCTTGGTAAAGGGTGGATCCAGGATGAGGCTCTGCGGGGCAAAGGTGACCATTCCCCGGATCTCGGCGGTCACCCGGCAGCCGTGTTCATCCTTGGTAAAAAACCGGCTCATTTGCTGCGGCGCCACGTCCGCAGAAATGTTTTCCGGGTAAATGCCCTGGCGGGCCTTGTCAATCGCATCCTTGTCCAGGTCGGTGGCAAAAACCTGCAGCTT
>JBEKCX010000410.1:0-2533 GCA_050014655.1 Occallatibacter sp.
GAAACCACCTCCGATTTCGACCGCGAGAAACTCCAGGAGCGCATGGCCAAATTATCCGGCGGCGTTGCCGTCATCAAAGTTGGCGCTGCGACTGAAGTTGAACTGAAAGAACGCAAGCACCGTGTTGAAGATGCCCTTTCCGCCACCCGCGCGGCGGTCGAGGAAGGCATCCTGCCCGGCGGCGGCGTCGGTCTGCTGAATGCCCTGCCCGCGCTGGATAAGATTAAAGCCACCGGTGACGAAGCGACCGGTGTTGATATCATCCGCAAAGCAGTTGAAGAACCCATCCGCTGGATTGCCAACAATGCCGGTAAAGATGGCGCCGTTATCGTTGATGCGGTCAAGAAGAGCAAGAAAGGCGTTGGTTACGATGCGGACAAAGACGAGTTTGTCAACATGATTGACAAGGGTATCATCGACCCGACCAAAGTTGTCCGCTCGGCTTTGCAAAATGCGGCCAGCGTTGCCAGCATGGTGCTCATCACTGAATCACTGGTGGCTGATATACCGGAGAAAGAGAAAGCACCAGCGATGCCCGGTGGTGGTGGCGGCATGGGCGGCATGGAAGGCATGTATTAACTTGACGGACACAACAAATTTGAAGTAACAACTTATCACGTTCTATTTTTGCCACCCAAGAATGAAAAAGAGAGCCCCCCGGTCGAAAGACGAGGGGGCTTTCTTTATTTTTCTCCGGTTACTCAACATGCTTCGCGTCAACTTAATTGCATTGATTGGCGGCAAACATTCTTATAGGCTTATGGGAGCTTTGCAGGTTATAATGCACAAACGCAAATTGAGTTAAACAAAGATTTAACTGGGAATCATTGTACATTTAATATTTTTATACTTCACCTACCATGCAACACCGCTCGCTGTATAGGACTTGAACCACTGGGATAGTTTAAATGAAAGTTAAGCAAAAAGTTCTATCTATCATACAACTTGCTTTAGTGTGTTGGATTTGAACTTTAGCCAATGCATATAATTCAAGTTGCCGACACCAACCAAGTGAAAGTTAAAGGGAAAACCTCCATGACATTGTTTTTCGGATTGCCGGAAAGTTCTGCATTTTGTCCATTTCGGATCAAAACACTAATGAGAAGGTTTTCTCAAAAGTTTTACCTTTTATCCACGACGGTGGGCCATTCGGAACAGTTCCCGAACTTTTGTTTGAGAAGAAACAATTGATTCCACCTGTGCAACAATTGCTGGCAGCGGGCCCCTGTCCTCCAGCGTAGCCAGAAATTAAGATGGTGTCCCCTACAATTTTGTTGCCTCCAAGTTTATTCTCCAATATAGCTGATCACCCGCGCGGAATCAAGTTTTAGTTTTTATGTTTTGACGTGATACTATTGATTGTATTATGAACAACAATCAAATTCCTCTTCACGTGGCCATTATTCCGGATGGAAATCGACGCTGGGCTAGAAAAAATGGATTACCACGTCTCCGTGGGCATGAGGTTGGAGGCGACCGCATGTTCGAGGCCGTTGAACACTTGATGAAGTTAGGAGTCCGTTTCGTAACTGTTTGGGGGTTCTCAACTGATAACTGGAAAAGAAAAGATGACGAGGTATTCAGTCTGTTTAAGTTACTTGAGTCCTGGATAAATAAAATTACATCCTGGGCACAGAATAATGAAGTAAGGTTGAAATATATCGGTCGATTGCAGGAATTGCCTGAGAATCTTCAGAATGCGATTAAGAAGGCTGTTACGCTTACGGAAGACAAACAAGGTCTGACCCTCAATCTGGCTTTTAATTACACCGGCAGGATAGAAATCATTGATGCCGTGAATAAACTTATTGCGGAACACCCGGCAAATCAAGTCGATGAAAATACCTTCAGTCGTTATTTGTATACAGGTAATACGCCGGATGTTGATTTGGTCATCAGAACAGCAGGCGAATTCAGAATATCTAACTTCATGTTATGGCAGGTTGCTTATAGTGAATTCTATATTGCCTCTGTTTTGTGGCCGGATTTCGACACCAAAGAACTGGACAAAGCCCTAGCTTCCTACAGTGAACGGACAAGAAGATTGGGGGGGGATGGCTAAGAATAATTCCTTTTTAAAAGTGAACAATGTTATGATGTTCCTCAAAATGAGAAGTTTTATTGCATAAATGCGAACCAGTTAAGTTTGGCAGATAATTTGTCTTCACTAGAACAGAAAGCATCTCCAAATTCATGGTCGAAATGTGTTTCTCGCCTTCAACGACAAGTGTTGCAGTTCCTGGTTCTCATTTGACACACGAGCATAGAGAGCCACTTTCTTTTCTGCCTTTCAGGATCAGATTGTTTTAGTAATGTAAGACTGCGAATCATGTCCTTACCTTCTGCCAAATCCTCCCAAGCCTCCCATTCTCCCCATACTGACTAAACCACCCATTAACCTTCTGCTTGGTAAATGTTCTGTTCTGGCCAGTCCAACACTTTGTCGGTTTAGCGATGCATTTAAAAACGCCATTGTTAATTGTTCGAAAACAGCGGGGCTTTTAGACTTTGCTAAAGACTTCTTTTGCAAACC
>JBEKCX010000411.1:0-2535 GCA_050014655.1 Occallatibacter sp.
GTCCCGCCGAACTGGACCGAGACCCCGCCGGGCTCCATGGTGGTCAAGAGCTTTTCCATTTCAGGCGACGCCGGCCAGAAAGCCATCGTCAGCATCAGCGTTTTTGGCGGCGGAGCGGGCGGAACTCTGGCCAACGTCAACCGCTGGCGCGCCCAGCTAAGTTTGCCGCCTATCCTGGAGGCCGCTTTGCCGGCGGCCACCCAGTCGGTTGATGTCCTGGGCGGGAGGGCCACCCTCGTGGATTTCACCGGCGCCGATAAATCAGCCCAGCCCAGCCGCCTGGTGGCCGCGATGGTCCCGCATGGCGAGCAGACATGGTTTTATAAACTGATGGGCGACGGCAGCGTGGTCGAACGGGAAAAAACGGCATTCGTCAGATTCGTCCAGACCGTCCAGTACTAGTGTGGTGTCATGAATGTTCTTTGCATAATTCTGATGCACGGGGAGCGCGGGCGTCTCGCCCGCTGCCGTCGGCGTCCCGCCGACGGCTTTATGAACGATCGTTCTGTGACACCACACTAGCCTCAACCATGCTGCGGCGTTGCATTAATTTCCTCACCTCCTTGCGCCTCACGGTCGCCTGCCTGGGACTGGCAATTATTTTGGTCTTCGTCGGCACGCTCGCGGAGGTGCGGATGGGCCTTTACCAGGCGCAGACCGAAATTTTCCGCAGCTTCTTCATTCACCGCACGCTCCCGGGAACGCATTGGAGCATCCCCGTCTTTCCGGGCGGATGGCTCATCGGCCTGGCGCTGCTCGTCAATTTGGTCGCCGCCCATATCAAACGGTTTCGCTTTGAACGAAAGAAAACCGGGATTCTCCTCATTCACGCCGGGCTGATTCTCTTGCTGCTCGGCCAGTTCCTGACGGAGCTTTTCCAAGTCGAAAGCCAGATGCTGCTCGATGTGGGCGGGGCCAAAAACTACACCGAAGACAGCCGCAAACACGAACTGGCGGTGATGGATGTCTCCAATCCCGGCTTCGATCAGGTCGTGCCCATTCCCGAGTCGCTCCTTGTTCCCGGAACCCTGATCCATCCTCCCGGTCTTCCTTTCTCGTTGCGCGTCAAGCAGTATTTCAAAAACTCCCAGCCCGCCATCCCGATGGACCCGGGGGAGAAACTCAAAGCCTCCCAGGGCATCGGTCAAAGGCTCCTCCTGGCCTCCGCCCCCGATGTCAAGACCATGGACGATGAAGACAAACCCGCCGCCCTCATCGAGGTGATCGCCAACAATGCTTCTCTGGGCGATTGGACCGAATCCCTTTGGTTCACCAAACCCCAGCCGGTGTTGATCTTGCGGCAGTGGCTGGCCGAGGTGGAGCAACAGGCCGGCGTGAACCTGGGCGTCTCGCCGGAAGTTCCCCAAACCTTCTCGCTGGCGGGCCATACCTACCAGATGGCGCTGCGCATGACCCGCTATTACAAGCCTTACACCATCACGTTGCTGGAGTTCAGACGCGATCTCTATCCCGGAACCGACATCCCGAATAACTTCTCCAGCAAAATCCACCTCAGCGATCCCGCACGCGGTGAGGATCGGGATGTGCTCATTCGCATGAACACCCCTCTGCGCTATCGCGGGGAAACCTTCTATCAGGCCGGCTTTCTGCAGGGCGACCGCGCCTCCATCTTGCAAGTGGTGCGCAATCCGGCCGCGGTCACGCCCTACCTGGCTTGCAGCCTGGTGGCCCTTGGGCTGGTGGTGCAATTTCTCTCCCACCTTTTTGCCTTTGCCAAAAGGCAGGCGCAAAAGGCCGGGGCTGCTTCCCCGCCGGGGATCCCCACCGCGGCCATCTTGAAACCCGCCCTGGCCGCAAAAAGGCGCGGCGTATGAAGTAATGATTTTTTCAGCCAAAAGCCATGAAACCAATCGCCTTCCCGTTTCTGTTTTGCGCGCTCTTGTTGCCCTCCTCCCCGCTCCGGGCCGCGGAGCAAGCCCGCCTCCCCTATAAATTGATCTATGAGATTCAGCAAAGGCAGGCCGGCATGGCCCTCACCTATACCAATCTCCTGGTCTTTGTCAGGATCAAATCCTCATTGCCGGACGTCAAGACCTCGGACTTGATCGTTTATATTGACAGCAAAGAGGGAAAGATGCCGGTGCGGCTGGACACCAATGGCATTTTCTCCGTCCCCATGCGCGAGAGTCTTCTGGCGGAGAATCCGCCGATTATTGTCAACCAGCCCAAAGGCACCATGGAACTCGGCTGGTATGTCGGCCTGGTCGAGCCTCAGACTCCCACCAACGGCATCCGCTACCGCGCCATGATGCGCCCCCTCAAAGACCTGGAAGCCATCCGCGCGCAAATGGTCCCAGGCATCGCCTCCTCCTCCATTCGCGGCATGAAGTTCTTTTATCCGCCCAACACCGACGCCGCCATCGTCAGCCATGCAAAAAACGGCGATAGAACCTTCAAAACAGATCCATCCCACTCCCTGGTCATCCCCTGGGAGCAGTCCTTGCTCGAGGAAGACCCTCCCATCACCTTCTCCAGCCCTCCCCAAAAGTTCGATGTCGCCAACGAAGACTGACT
>JBEKCX010000412.1:0-2537 GCA_050014655.1 Occallatibacter sp.
CTGGAAGGTCGAGCCGGAAGATGGATCGAAGGCGCAAGCTGGAGGTTCGTTGGAAGGCATGGCCGAACGATCGGCAGGCGGCGCAAGTCGCAGGCCGGTCAAAAGGCGGGGCCGGAGGGTCGATCGGCGGCGCAAGTCGCAGGTCGTCCGGAAGGCTGGGCCGGAGGGTCGGTCGAAGGCGCAAGCCGGAGATCGGCAGGAAGGCTGGCCGTGGATCTGACGCCGATGAGAGTCGGAGGTTGAGTCGGAAGGCGACGCCGGAAGCTTGGCAGACGACGCAAGTCGGAGGCCGGTCGGAAAGCGAGGCCGAAGGGGTAATCGGCGGCGCAAGCTGCGGGTTGGCCCAACGGTAGCCGGACGGCGCAACAGCCGATTAGAACTGCGGGATCTTCAAGAATGAAGCGCCGGGGACCCTCATAGGTCTCCGGCGTTTTCATTTAACCCACCGGGTGCCCCATCCTCGCGACGCCCGGGTGCCCCACCCTCGCGACAGTTTTATCGTCGCAGGCCGGGGTCCCCGGCGAGCGATCTATGCTCGCTGGGGTGGAGCGTGGGGTATCGATTGCGGAAGCAATCGACCGTCTCTTGCTACTCAGTGGGGTCGGCCTCGGGAAGAAGAGCAGTTCGCGCCTGCCAGCGCGAATACCCCGCCCTGCCGCGCATTCAAACTGCGCGTCGAGGATGGGGCACCCGCATACTATATTCCTAAGCGCTTGGGTTATTTTGAGTGAGTGCGGTTAGCTGATGCGGCTATCTGGATGCTGACTCGATGATCTGTACCGGCTCAAGCATCGGATATGTAATCTCTTCAAATTTTTCGATGAGGATTTGTTGCCCTCTTGTAGCGAGGAGTTTTTTCAGATCCGTCTTCCACCTCTCCAACAAAGTTTGGTCTACTCCAAACGAAATTGTAGACACTGCCTCCTCTTGCTTGCCGAAGAATTTCCAGCCCACACACTCGTACTTTACTCTGACTTCTAGCTCGTAGCTCCCCGACTCAAGTTGGATTAACGATGCAATCCGATGATATTGCTCTTCAATTAGGTTATTGAAAGCCGTCAGGAGAGCAGTCCTATCTTTTTCGGGCATAGTTGTGTTTTCCGTCTGCGGAGTAGGCGTGTTTTCGGATCGAAATGTTTCGATTGCCGAAACATAGTCGCTAACAGCTCTCTTTTGTCTATCCTGATACTCGCTTTGGAAACATAGGTAAACTGATCGCAGTGGTTTAGATGGTTCTAGGTATTGAAGCGGACTGCTACCGAAAAACTTATGATCGGCTGTTACGTTCGGACCGTGAACCTTCTCGCCGAATTGAGAAACAACTAGAGGGAAGGATTTCTGGGCTGTATTAGCTTTTCTGTTCTTGTCCACACGTCGCAAGATTGGTTCAACATTGCGCACGAGGATAGGCCCGTTGCTGGCAAGGAGAACAGCGCTACAAAAAAGTGCCTCGCCGTTATCGATCAGGCGGAAAAATATATCCCGAGTGAGATGAACGTACAGCTTGGGTTTTCGGAGGAACTCTAATAGCTTCATTAGCGCCAGGCCGACGCTGACGACGAACGCCACGATCTGCATCCAAAGTGGGAGCCCCAATGTCGTCGAGGGATCGCTCATACTCGCCCCACTAGGTCCCCAGTTTTTAGTTCTCGGTCGAAAACAATCTTTAGGCTATCCTCTTCCTTGATGTCAGCCGACCATTGCCCGCCTACGCGAACTTCGTGCATGAAGATACTCTCTAGGCTTGAAATGGGCCGTCTCTCCACGCGCCCACCCTCCTTGTACCGTTCGGCTAGGAAAAGATTAGGCGTCTGCTGCATCACAATCCTGATCTCTCCCTTTGGAGAGTACAGTGCATCGATACCGAGTTGGCTAAGTGCCGGGTCGGCCGCCTTGGCAAAGACGGTCAGTATTGTACCCCGTCCCGTTTGCGTTGTGTGCTCGTCTTCTATTCTGAGCACCACCTGTTCTTGGTTCAAGATAGCCAGAATCTCGCCAAAAGTCGTCATCCGATGTCCTTATAGTGAGGAACCATAAATCAAGTAATGACCGCACGAAGCTTTGAGTCAAGGAAAAAAGACGGACTCAGATGAGTCCGCCTTTTGAGGTATCTGGAAGGTGCGCTTGGTGGCGCGGCTGAAGCCGTGCCTTTCCGAGCGATGTTATTCGGCGGCCATCTCTTCCTGTTCGCCTTCCATGCGCATGAGTTCGAGTTCGCGCTCTTCGGCTTCGATGGCTGCCGTGACCTCGCTCTGCACCTGGGCTGCCGCCTCTTCCAGTTCGGGGCTGAGCTGGACGTTGCGGTAGTACTCCATGCCGGTGCCGGCGGGGATCAAGCGGCCGACGATGACGTTCTCCTTGAGTCCACGCAGCGTGTCGATGGAGCCGTTGATCGAAGCCTCGGTCAGTACGCGCGTGGTCTCCTGGAAGCTGGCCGCGGAGATAAACGAATCCGTGGAGAGCGACGCCTTGGTGATGCCCAGCAGCAGCGAGCGCCCGATGGCGGGCCGTCCGCCGTTCATCAGCACGCGCTGGTT
>JBEKCX010000413.1:0-2541 GCA_050014655.1 Occallatibacter sp.
GTCGGTAGCTATCATCAAAGCCCGCCGTACACTTTGATTTTCAAGATACTGGTTATACAGCCGGTTCAGTTTTAAAACTTCAGCGTTGCCGGTTAAAAACTTTTCCTGAATCAGGGAAGAATTCCCCTTCGTCAATTGGTCTGAATCGCTTAGCGGCTGTGACGGGTTCCAATCAACCTTTCCCGTTTCCAGAGCAGCTACCAAAGTCGAGTCGTCCGGTATGATGGGATACACCAGTGTCGAAACAAACGGCAGTTTGTAGGATTGGCCGTTGATGGTCGTTTGGCCCCAGTAATTGGGGTTAGCAGTGTAAGTAACTGAAGAGCCCAATACATAATTTGAAATGATGAAGGGACCATCGCTGCTCTGGTTGCGCCAGTCTTCACTGCCGGCGCCTACAGTAGAATTACCGGATTCAGGGCAGGTTATCATCCCAGGCATATAGCCGTAGCCAATTAAGTAGGCCCAGTTGGCATTAAAAGTATTGCAGTTGATATTGACAGTAGATGAATTTGGCGCGGTTACACTCGTGACAAAAGCATAAGTGTTACCGATAACTGGCGCAGCAAATCCTCGGGTCAAACTGTAGACTACGTCAGCAGAGGAAAACGGACGGGCTGCCATCCCGATTGTGGAATTGGCTGACCAGTTCACACCGGTGCGCAGGTTCAATGTAATCACAATCGGGTTCATCGTTACCGACCAACTGGTAACGAGGTCATTTCCGCCCAGGTACTGCGGCGGGATATATTCTGCAGACTGGAATGCGAATACATTTGTTCCCCGCGGCCCGTAGGTGTCAATGTCGCCACCCAATAACCAGGAAAGGAACGGTGCGTCCCAGACGGATGTGGACCATACTGCCGGGCTTAGGTCGGCATCAAACCCCGCCGGGTCGGTGTTCCCCCAGTCTGTCATGCAAGTCAGCGTGCCGCCGTATACCGGGGCATTTGCGTTAGTAGTAGTGGTTGTGGTGGTAGACTGTGTGACGGTTGATTGAGTCGTTGTCGTCTTTTTTGTGCAACCGCTCAATGATGGGAGTAGAGATACCGTTAGCAGCAAAACTAAACCTGTTAATATTATTTTGCTTTTCAACTTAATCCTCCTTTTTCCCTGTTGGCTGCCAAAATTATTCCGTAGGATTTTCTTTCGTTATTGTTTTGCTTATCCTCCTTTTCAGTATCGTTCCGTAACGGCCGGCACCGCCCCTTAATCTGGGGTCTAAAAGGTCTCTCAGCGCATCCCCGAACATGTTCACGCCGTAAACCACGATTGCCAGAGCCAGACCCGGCCATAAAGCCATCCAGGGGTCTTTGAACATATATGTCCTTGCACTGCCGCTTAGCATCCCTCCCCAGCTGGGTGCCGGCGGCGGTATCCCGAAACCCAGGAAACTCAGCCCGGCTTCCGCCAATATCACTGAAGGCACCGTCATTGAAAAAATGATAATTATCGGCGCCATGATATTGGGTAAAATGTGCTGCACCAGTATTTTCCACGTCGGTGCGCCGACCGAGACCGCCGCCTGAACATACAGGTTGGATTTGATGCCGATTACCAGGCTTCTTATCATTCTGGAACCGCCGATGCCATTGGAAATCCCAAGGCAAAAGATGACTTGCCACATCCCCGTCCCGATGAGTGAAATCACCACCATCAGCAGCAGCAAGCTGGGAATGGACAGAACCGCGTCCACAAACCGCTGAATAATCAGGTCTAAAGCGCCGCCGATATAGGCGCTGAGAATACCCAAAATCACTGAAATTACTACTGAAAGCAGTGAAGCAATCAAACCGACAATCATCGAGATTCGTGCCCCGTATATCAGCCGGCTCAGCAGGTCCCGCCCAATGTTGTCAGTCCCCAACCAGTAGGTCAGTGTCGGGCCTTGCAGGGCGGATAACGGGTGCGGGTCGTTCATGCCGTAGGGCGCCAGCCACCGCGCGAAAATACCGGTAAATAGCAAAATTAACGTGATAATCGCGCCCACTGTCCCCATGGGCTGCTCCATTATCATCCTTTTTACCAGTTCAACCGGTTTGGATTGTTTTTTTGTTTCTGTTGTCAGTTTCGCCATTTTCTTTCCGGTAATATTTACTGTAGAGTCATTTCCTTATTCGTAATGAACTCGTGGGTCTAAATAACCGTAGGAAAGGTCAACGAACAGGTTGATAAATACAATTATTATTGAAGTAATCAAAACCACGCCGCTTACGATTGGATAGTCCCTTGATTCGGTGGCCTGCGTCAGTAAACGCCCCAGACCGGGCAATCCGAAGATGTCCTCGATAATCACGGCTCCCCCGACTATCACCGGCAGTTGATATCCGATTAATGTCACTACCGGAATCAGCGCATTTTTCAGGGCGTGCCGCATTACGACGATCCTTTCGCTCAATCCTTTCGCCCAGGCAGTCCTGATGTAATCCTGCCTGAGCACTTCCAGCATCATCGTCCGGGTTATTCTCATGTTACCGCCAGCGCCGCTCATGCCCAGAATAATCGCCGGGATAATGAACATTTTCAGGTTCCCGATTGGGT
>JBEKCX010000414.1:0-2548 GCA_050014655.1 Occallatibacter sp.
CTCGCCGGGCAACTTGTCCTGGGCCGATTATCAGGAGATCGCCGGGAATCCGAGCGTGGAACTGGCGGTGCCGATAGCCGTGGGGGACAATTATCACGGTTACCGCCTGGTGGGAACGACGCTGGATTATTTTCAGCCCCGTGAAATACCCCGCCTGCATGCGTCTGGGGGCGGAACCGCGCGTGTCGCGGATGGCGGAGTGGCAAATTCTGGCAACGCGAGGTGATTCTCGGTCCGTGGTGGATCGAGCGGGCGCTGTCAGCGGCTTGAACCTGAACCGGTCTTCGGCCGGCTGGCTTATGAACTGTTGAGGCTGATGTGACAGCGGGTTGCGGCTTGCACGTCGAAGTCCGCTTCCAGCAACAAAAAGTATCGGAACGCTTCCAGCAATCGCTGGGGGATTTTCTTGAGCGCGCCCCAGAGGGCCAGGACGCTGTTGCGGCCATACTGTTTTGCCAGGGCCTGGTGCAGACTGTTGTGATGCAGCAGTTGCATGAGCAGATGGCCGATCTGCAACAGATAATAATAGGTCTTGGCGTGGTCCCAGTCTTGGCTGAAGACGTGCTCCAGGTTCAAGCCGCTGTTTTTTTGAACGTTGAAGCCTTCGTTTTCGATTTTGACGCGCAAGCGACCGACTTGGTCGGCAATGGCGATGACGGACTGCCGGGTGACTGCCCAATTGGTCAGCCAGGCAAAGATTGTTTTTTCGCCGGCGGGAGAAGTTTCCTCACAGAGGATGGCCCCCAGAGTCCACGAGCGATCTTGGCTGTCCATATAGGGCAGATGCTCGACCCAACGGTAAAGGCGGCGCGTTTTATCCGGCAGCTTGGCGGCGAGTTTTTGTTCGGGCTGAAGTTTCAAAAGAGCCTGAAACTCTTGCCACAGATCCGGCAGGCTGCCCTCCTTGAAGGTCACCACGAAATGCCAACGATTCTTTTGACAGATGGCAAACGCGCGGCCGCAGGCGTAGAGGGCGTCCAAGTTCAGGCAGAGCCGCAATTGGGGGAAGGAGGCTTTGAGAGTGCGGGCCAGCCGGTCAAAGGCCTTGAGTTCACAATCCTGTTTTTGTTCTTGATAGTCGGCCGGGGTGCGGCCGGGCGGATTTTCGATGAACTCGCTGGCCAGAGAGAGCGCCAGCCCCGTGCTGGTGAGCAGCTTGGCTTCGAGCACCGGATGGAGGTAGGAGACCTCGCCCGAGGAGTGTTTTTGGGTCAGGCACTGAGGGCAGTGGCCGTGGCTGAAACTGAGATAGCCAGTGCCGTCAATGGCGGCCACGAAATCACCCTGGAGCCGGAAATCGTCCAAGGCTTTCATGCGGATGAGCCGCTGAATGTGTTGCCGGAGCAACTGAGCGAAAGCCGGGCTGCCGACATGGCCGATAAAGTGGTCCAGCGTTTTGGTGACCGGCAGAGTGTTCTGATCGGTGCCGGCCAGAAAATTGAGATTGTGGAGGATGGCGCATTCCAAGTCGCCCAGATCATTATCGGCCGAGCGGCGGCTGCCCAAACCCAAACCAAAGAGCAGCAACCCCCACCAGCAGAGGAAACGCCGGTGATAGGTGACCAGGGGTTGGCAACGGGTGTCGGGCAACTGGTCCAGCCAGGAGGGCTGTTGCGGAAAGAAATGGCGGACGGTTCGGAGGAAGGTGCGTGCCAGGGCTATGACCTTCCTTGCCGGCGCCGCTGGGCACTCACATGGGTCTTGATGAGGGCCAGGGCCAGTTGGGTGATTTGAGCGACCAGACGTTTGAGGCGGCGATGTTCTTGAGTCCATTGTTTGACTTGGGGCACCAGATCCACCGGGACGTAAGCGGTATGGGTTTTGGCTTTGACTTTCCAGGTGAGGTAATGGCCGGGATGCTTGTAGCCCTGGGCGCAACGGCAGCGGGGATTGCCGCAGACGCGGCGAATGGTTACGAGGCTGGCGGCCAGGACGGGGCATTGAGCCTGGAGTTGTCTTTGGCGGGCCTGGAGGAACCGGCGGATCAAAGTGGGGTGCTTGGGCATTTTCATTTTCATACGCTTATCAGGCACGATTGGACAGCCATTGTCAAATGATAAGTGTAACGGCTTATCATAAACAAGAGCAAAATCGGGGTTTGCGACAACTTTTTCCAAGAAGGAGGGCTATTCAGGTGCGAAATCCGGGTATTTCACGGGGCTGGGATTTGCCTTCTGCGCCAAACCGGTTATGCTCAAACCATGCGAGTCACAAAGCTCAATCACACCCGCTACCGCGTGAACGATTTGGAGCGGACGGTCAAATTCTACAAGCAGGTCCTGGGTCTGGCGGAGTTGCGCCGTCACAAGTCGCCGCGCGGTTCGGAATTGGTTTTCCTCAAAGCGCCCCAAAGCGAGGAACTGATCGAAATCTGTTCTTTTCCCGCCAGCGGCCCCGTGCAAGTCCAGCCCGACCTGACGCATCTGGGCTTTGAGGTGGATAGTCTGGAAGAGTTTGGCCGGCACCTGGCGTCTCTGGGCTTGAAGTATTCCGACGGCCCCACCGCGCGGCCGGGCGGGGGCGGATTTGCCTTCATTGACGCCCCGGA
>JBEKCX010000415.1:0-2555 GCA_050014655.1 Occallatibacter sp.
GTCGGCGGCCATCTGAAACAATTCCGCCTCAATGGCCAGCAACGGAATGGATTTTGGGCCGGCGCGAGGCTGGCGTGTTTCCAGCACAGTGGCGGCGCGAAATGGCACCAAGGCCTCCGGATATACGTCCCAACTGACTTTGATTTTCTGGATGGCGGGAGTGATATCTTTGAGAAACGGCACACTGAGGGCTTGCACCGCCGCCACGCCGTCAAGAATGCCATGCTCGACACACGGCAGATGAGGCTCCCGCGACGGCGCGGCCCCGTTTGTGCCACCGGAGACGTTGGCGCCCAGGGCGCAATCCGCGGCAGCCATCAGTTGGCTGAGTTTTTCCGAATCGAATGTGCCGCCGTTCAACAAATCATCCACGTTGTAGTATTGCGCCGCTTCCGCCATCAATTGAAGGCTCGACACCTGCCGATTCCACATGGCCGGATCCACCGACTTGCGCACAGGCTCCAACGAGTCGTTGGCCTGTTGCAGACGGCCGTTGAGCGCAAATTCAGCCGCTTCAAGATAGTGGGGGGAAGGATCATCCGGATAGAGAATCTCGAAGATGTGGATGTGGGTCGCCAACTCGGCGTGCCGGCCGAGAAGAAACTCCAAGCCCATGCTGTGGCGATGCGCCGCGTGAGAATAAGGGTCGAGCCGCAAGGCCTCCTGGAGAAGGGCCAGCGCGTTTGTTGCCGAGTCCGCCAGCAGCCCTTGCGCGACGCACCGGTCGGCTGCGCTCAATTCCGTCGTCAAGGCCCGGCGAATATGCTCTGCTCCCTGGTCAGCGGTGGATTTGTCGAAAAGCTCATGCTCACCCATGCGGAGCAGCACATCTCCGCGCCGGCCCCCCAAATCAGAACGACGCATCAGTTTGCTTAACTCCGCCGCCGCCCGGTCCGTCTCGTTCAAAACGGTCCAGGCCTCCGCTCGCTGGAGTCCAAGCGAAATGGCATCGTCATAACCGTCGGCCTCCGCCTCATCCCAATTGCGCAGCGCTTCGCGCCAGCGCCCATTGCGGGCCGCCAATTCGCCGTTCCGCAAGGCTTGCACTTGGAGGGCCACGTCGCGCTGGCGCTCTAGTCGGCCAGTGAGAGCAAAACCGGCCGCCAACCCGGCCACAATCACGCAAGCCAGCAAAACGTAACCGGCATGGCGTTGGGCGAAACGTTTCGCCCTCAAAACAGGCCCCGGCCGCCGGGCCTTTACCGGGCGCAGTTCCAGCGCGGCGCGAATATCATCGGCCAATTCCAGCATCGTGCCGTAGCGACCGGCTTTGGAACGAGACATGGCTTTCACACAAATCGCATCCAGATCGCGTGAGATGGCCCGGTTCAAACGGCGAAGGGGTGCGGGCGAACCGCTCAAGACCAGGTCCCCGAGCTGGCGCGGTTCGGGCAACGCCCCGTCGGAATGCGAATAAGGAAAGCGACCCGCCAACAGGCCATAAAGCATCACCCCCACCGAGTAAACATCCGTTTGCGGGTCAACCTGGCTGGACTGGCCATCCAGAATTTCTGGCGGCACGAACAGGATCGTGACGGGCTGGCCCGACCTGGCGGTGGACAAAGGGGATACTGGCGCCCACAACGCCTCTCCCCGGTCGGTCTGAATCACCGGCTGGTTGAACCGCACAAACGACTCCTCAAAATCGCCGCGCGCGCTGTCCAGAACGTGCGCCGAACCCCAATCAATCACGCGCACGTCACCAAAGGGACCAATGAGCACGTTGGCAGGTTTCAAATCGCGATGAATCACGCCGCGGCTGTGGGCATGAGCCATGATTTCGCAAACGCGCACCAGCAGCCCCAGAGCCCGTGCAACCGTCCAATCCGGCTCCGCCGCCTCATGCACCTTGCGCCAGATGTCACCCAAGGTGGTTCCGGGCAGGAGTTGCGTGGTGTAAAAGGGCCTGCCATCGGGATCAAGCCCCACATCAAAGATGGGCAAAATGCCGGGATGCTCCAGCTGGCTGGCGATTTGGGCTTCGGCCAGAAACCGGTATAGAGCCGGTTCGGAGGCCAGAGCCTTTTCGCTCAACCGTTTCATGGCAAGAGTACGGCAAAACTCAAAATCCCAGACCTTCCAAACATCGCCTTGGCCACCCCCTCCGATGCGCTCAATAATGTCGTACTTGCGAAAGAAGTCCCTGCGCGGGAACAGGTTGTGAGCCGCATCCGGCTGGGGCAGCTCCGCCTCAACCGCCTGCTGCTCCAGGGAAGGCAACGGGCTTTCGGCCCCCAGCACCTCGCTGAACAGACACTTCGGACAGACTCTATATGGCTGGGCGTCCTCAAGGGGGCAGCCGCAAGTATCGCATTGTCTCATCGGGTTCGTTTCCAGGCCGTTTTCGCCAGTCGGGACATTCATCACAGTCTCACCACCATGATTCGAGAACCAGCCCCTCAAGGTTACGGACGCGGCTCCGCAAAGAGGCCAACCAGGTATTTGATCTCCGCCTCAATTTCCCGTTTGTCGGGACCGGCATATTTGCCGACTTCCTTCAACAACTCGGCTTGAAGCCGCTTGCGGAAATCATGATAGCCCTTCTTGAATGCGCC
>JBEKCX010000416.1:0-2566 GCA_050014655.1 Occallatibacter sp.
GGAAGGAAGATCCTCCTGACAGCGACAGCCTTGGTGGCCATTGGCGCGCCTGTCGGGATCGGCGCGATGACGGCGCAGCCGAGCCACCCGCAATCGCATGGGGAGCTTGCCGCCGCCCCTGCCGCGGCGCCAGAGTTTGAGGTGGCTTCGGTCAAGCCCTCGTCGCCGCGGGCGGTGGGTGTGCGCATGCGCCGCGATCCAGGGCTGGTGAACTTCGGTAACGTGACGCTGATCGACATTCTCGCCGAAGCCTATAATGTCGACAATCAACTCATTTCCGGGCCATCGTGGCTCATCGACGCGCGATATGACATCGTCGCCAAGGTTCCCAAGGGCGTATCTGCAGGTCAAGTTCCGGCCATGCTTCAGGCGCTGTTATTGGAGCGGTTCAAAATGAAGGTGCACCGCGAAACGAAGGTGACCGAAGTTTACGCCCTGGCAATCGGCAAGCGCGGTCCGAAGCTCGAACGGGCCGAGGATGACCCGGCGGCAGATTTGAATGGCCGTGATATGGTGGTTACTTCCGGCAAAGCGAGCAGTTCCGCTTCGCGACCCGCCGGCGGCTTTCAGTATCTCGACAATCTGCACTATCCTGACTGAGGGTTCAAAGCGGTAGGGGTAACCATGGCCAGGAAGCCGTGAAAGAATCCACTTTCCATTTTCTGGCAGATATCGCCGGGCCGCCTCGTTTTCAGGCTGCCTTTTGTAGGGATCCCGAAGTTGCTGTCCATAGGGAGTGGTGAGTTGGCCATTGCCGGTTCCGAGGGGTTGACTGGCCCGCATCGGGGCGAGGGCCGTCCGGCGGGCTCAAGCGGCGATAGTTTGCCGCAGGGCGAAGTAGCGCTGTAGGTTGTGTGCCAGGCATACCCAGAGCGATTCCGTCGTAGCATTCACCACGCCCCTACATCGGAAACGCACGAAGTTCAGCTTGGTTTTCAACCATGCGTGCGGGAACTCGGCAATCCGCGAGCGTAGTTTGTAGGTAGCTTTTCCGCTCTCGGTCGCCATCTTGTCCTTGAACTGTTCGACCGCCGGATGCTCCAGCATGACGCTGACCGTCCGGCCAAGCTTGGGCATCTTGTTATTCGGCGAGCACTGCTGGCGCGCGGCGCACGCCCGACACTGTTTGCGATCGGCGGCGAAAATATGATTCTCGGCTCCGTCCCTCTCCTGCGTCTTGGCATAGCGCAAGCGCTCACCCTGCGGACAAATGAACTCATTGCGCCGCTGATCGTACCGAAAAGCGGACGCCTGATAGGAAGGATGAATCCCGTGGCCCGAGTTGCGCTCCGTTTCGCCCCAGCTTCCGTAAAAGTCGATCTCGCGCTCGGCTGTCTCCCGCACGGTCTTGCGGTTGGTGTAGTCGCCATCGGCGATCACCTGTTCGGGATAGGCGCCGAAATCTTCATGGACCTGTTCCAGCGCGGGGATCAAGTTCTCCGCGTCCGACGGGCTTTTGCTGGCCTCCACCCCAATGATGATGCCGTGCGCCGCGTCGGTAGTGACTTGCACGTTGTAGCTGGGAGTCACGCCATGATCTCCCGTACGCATGAATTGCGCATCCGCGTCGGTGATGGAGGCGTGGCAGGGCTTCTCTTTCTCCCACTTCTTGGTTTCCTGCAACCGTTGCACTTCGGCCAGAGCCGCCTCCAGGCGTTCCGAGCGCTCGCGCGCGGCACGCCGCCGCGCCGCCGCCCGACGGGTCTTCTCGTGTTCGGCTTCCTCGCGCTCCATCTCCGCTACGTGCCTGCGAGCCAAATCCAGATGCGCCCGGATCTTGGCTTCTCGCGTGAAGGTCTTCTTGTTGACGTTAGCGCGTACCTTCGTGCCATCCTGCGTCACACGTTCCAGGGTGATCAGTTTCTTCAGGTGCAGCACGCCCAGAACTTGGACGAACAGATCCCGGAGTTGTTCGCCGTGCCGTACCCGAAAGTCGCTCAGCGTGTGATGATTCACCACGCCCATGCCCGTCAGCCATTGCAGCCCCGGTTCATACTCGCACTGGCGCTCGATCTCGCGCGCCGAACTGATGCCGCGGGAGTAGGCGTACAGCCACATGCTGAGCAACAGCCGCGGCTCCCACCGACTGCGTCCCGCACGGCCTTCCACGGCGGAGATATCGGCCAGAAAACGGTCGAGATTCAGGGTCCCCATGAAATCCCAGATGTTACGCGCAGGATGGTTATCGTCTATCAGGCGCTCCACGTCGATGGCATGCAGCACCGACTGGTCACGGTTAATCGCCTCAAACCGAGCTGAAGGGAATTTGGCGGCGGGCGTCACGATTTCAGTATATCGATGTCCGAAACAGATCAGGGCAAAAATGTTCTAGAATGTCAAGCCGATTTTTTCACAGCTTCCAGGCGCTTTCGCCTGCCCACCGGCTTCAGTAGACGGCGCCCGAGCTTCGCTCGGGTTGACAGGCGGAAGCGCCTGTCCCACATCGGAGGGTGGAGTGTGAGATATGCGGGTTAGCGAGGGGTTAGCGACAATAGTATTCACTTAATCGCTGCTCTCTTCCGTGGCGCAGCCTCTCAGGCTGCCGCGCATGAGTACTCTTCTCGAC
>JBEKCX010000417.1:0-2572 GCA_050014655.1 Occallatibacter sp.
ATAGACTATCGGGATGGCGAGTTAAGTCTTTTGAAAACAGTTAAGTAGCAGAAAACGCAGGCAAGCGGGAGTAATTCAGTGGTAGAATGCCAGCTTCCCAAGCTGGACGTCGCGGGTTCGAGCCCCGTCTCCCGCTCCATGTTTTCAATGAGTTGCAAACCTCGACCAAAATCATCTACCTCGATTAACCTTGTTTGTGTAGCACCCCGGTGAAATCAGCGTACAGCTTTGCCGCCTCCGCCTTCCGTTCGGCTACCCCACTCTGAACGTACTTGTCCAGGTGCGTTCGCATTCCGTGCCCCTGCTGATCCGCAATGATCTTCAGGTCCGAGTTGCGCTGCTTGTGCAGCGTGGAATGCGACCGCCGGATTATGGCGAAATTGATCCATCCCAGCCCCGCCGGGCGGAGCTTCGGGCGGACGTAGTTGCGCAGCACGCTCTCCGGCCAGATCGGCGTGACCAACGTCGTGGACGGAAAAACGCAGTCCGTTGGCCCATGAACCGGCAGCCTGGCGATCCAGAATTTCAGCCGCTCCATGATCTCGTCGGGCACCCCAACGGTCCTCTGGCTCTTCTCCGTTTTCGGCGGTTCGTAACGGCCCTTGTACCAGGACCGCTCGATCTCGATTCCCTCCTCTCCGATGTTGCCGCACCACAACGCGAAAACCTCCGACTCGCGCATGCCGGCGAACATCACCAAATCGAAACATAGCCGTTCGCGCTCGTCGAGCCGGTTCCATGCTGCGGCGTACTGCTCCAGGCCGACAGTCAGTTTCGCTGCCGATTGTCTCGCCAGTTTCACCGGCGCCTTCAGGCCCTCGCTGATGTTGTTCTGCAGGTAACCTTCGGCGACGGCGCGCTTACTGATTTCCGTCAGGTACCCCTTCAGGTGGTTGAGCGTTTCCCGGCGGAGGCCCTGCTCGGCTTTCTTCTTGAGCAGCGCCCGAAGAAGCGCAGGCGTCAGTTCGCAGAACTGCACCTCGCCCAATTCTGGGATGAGATGAAGGCGGATCTCACGGCTACTTTCTTTCTCCGTGTTCTCGCGCCATTCCCCGGACTCCCGTTTCATCGGCAAGAACACGTCCTCGACAAAACTCTGGAACGTGTCGTCTCCCAAGCTCCGGAAGGGACTCTGGTTCAGCGGCTTGACCAACTCTTCCCGCATCATTTCAGCTTGCTTGCGGTTGATCTGCGATTTCGATCCGAGCGTCTTCGTGGTCTGTTTACCGGGAGCGTAGTAGAACTTGACGATCCACCGCTTCCCGTCCGGCGACTCGCATAACGAGCCATGTTGAAACCTCCGTGATCTTCGTTTTCTGCCCATTGGCGCACTCCTGTGGTGCGCCTCTGGTGCGCTTTCTCGACTCAACTCGAAGATAGCATTAGGCGGCCGATGCTTGCTCATTCTCGTGTTGCCAGCGCTCCAGAGATTCCTTCAACACAACCCACTTCCGCTTTCCGACCTGTACGGCCGGCAGCCGCGGAACACCGTCGATCTCTCCCCGGCGCAATCTGCGAATGGTGGCCGGGCTGCATCCAATTTGAATCGCCGCTTCCACGAGCAACAGCCAGGCAAGTTGCTCGGGTGGCGGGATGGGTTTGCGAGGTCGCTTGGTTCTCATTGCATTCGCTCCAGTCGATGGCGACAGGCTGTTGCGTTGGGGCGGCATCAGTGAATTGGCGCCATGGGCGCGTAGGGCGCGTCGAAGACGATGTCGCGGTTGACGTGGACGTTGAATTTGTAGCCGGGCGGGATCTTGATTGTGGGTTGCACGTTGAGGTTGCGGCGCGTGATCTGGGTGCCGAGTTGGGAGACTTCCTGGCCGACGGCGCCGCCCGCGATTTGACCGGTGCTCGGGTAGGCCGTGGTTGTTTGTTGGCGGTTCTGGGAGAGTTCGAACGCGGCGGTGAAGAGGCTGGTGAGCACGGCGAATCCGACGAGGCGCTTGTAATGGTTATCGACCTGATACCGCAGCCCGGCGTTGCCGTGAGAATCCAGGCCCATCATGCCTTCGAGGTCGAGCGAAGAGCCGTCGGGGTATATGACGCGGCTCCAGATCACCTGCACACCGTTTTGAGCGTAGCCGACGTGGGAATCGTAGAGGCCGATCAGACGCGATCCTTGCGGGATGAGAAGATAGCGGCCGGTCGCCGTGTCGTACACGTTCGACATGACCAGCGCCTTCAGTTCACCAGGCAGATCCGAGTTGATGGCCTGTTCGAGCACGGCCGGAATTTCCCAGCCGGCTTGGATCTCGAACGCGCTGAGCGGGGCGGTGCGCATGGAGCGGAGATAGTCGCCGGATTGGGAGCCGCGCGCGTTCGCGATGAAGGCATCCTTGCGGGCTTGCATATTCTGCTCGTCGTAGTCGGACAGCGACCGGCCTGTGTTTTGGGACGATGCGGCATCGCGGCTCGCGGTCGAGTTCGCGAGAGCGGATGGATTGCCCGGTGTTGTCACCGGCGAGTTCGATGTGGGCTGCATGGTCTGCGCCCACGCCGACGCGGAGTTCTGGCGAACCGAAGTTGGCGCGGCGAGTGCCTGTTGTTCGACGGAACGCGCCGCCGAACG
>JBEKCX010000418.1:0-2575 GCA_050014655.1 Occallatibacter sp.
ATGTATCTCGGCTCATCGAAGTATTGGTGGGCTTACCTTGGAATCAAATCGAACCCATCCATCGTTCCCCTTCTGAATGACGGTTTTGATCGCGCAGTTTTCTTCGACGACATATCCCTGCTTCCCCCAGGCCACGATGGTCCAGGCCTGCATAGTACTAAATTTTTTTATATCCTATGGGATGGGTTGAGGGACGGAAGATTAATTGAAAATGCAAGCCTTTCGCTTGGACGCGACGCCGATTTGACAGCACTTATTGTCGGGGATGTTTCGCGATTGTCTCCGGTGGAATACAAGTTCCAATGCCTTTATCGGGAAGGCGAGCTGAGTTTCAACGGATCTCCGCTCCGCTTCGATTTAAGGACTACGGCGATACTGTTAGGCGCGAGACTAAAGACCGTATTGATGCCCTTGAAGAACATCTTTCAGAATGAGGGAAGGATTATTCAGGGTATCAAGCTGCTTCTTGGGAAAAAACAGGTTGTTTTCTGTGGATCGTTCGGGACCAGCCCGCCGCTCATGAGGATGTTCTGCGAAAGACACTCAATTGACTTCAGCCTGTTTACGAAGTACGAATTCTACCGTAACGACCCAAATCCGTCGCTGGATAATTACAGAGGGTATCTGCTCCGCGATGGATTGTTTCTGGCCGATCTATATGATCGGTCTGAGATAAACGCGGATTTTTTCCTCTCGGCAGCGCATTTGCTTGGCAGGGAATACTTCATTGAGAGGATTCGCTCCGCCGGTCTGGGTATTTTTGTAAATGGATCTTCCTCGGACCATAATATCAATGTCTACACGACTCCGTTTTATTCGCAACATGTATTTATCGATTTCGGCAGTATAGCTGGGACCGGCAACTATCCGCGACTGGCCGATCTCAAGTATTTCAAAAAAACCTTTGTAAAAATCAGACTCGGCGACGATCTCGATGAGTTATTGGCTTTGGCGCGTGCGGGAACGCTGGAGAAGCATTTTGAGCAGGAATGGGAGTTGAAATACCCGCAAATACTACAGGCGATGACAATACCCAGGTGAATGGTGGTCCGGGTTGCCGTATGCACCCCTTGCTCGAACAGACCAGTCCTGGTGTTGCGAGCGAGGCGTTCAAAGTTGGGACGAACGGCAGTTCTATAAAGCGGTCGCTGCAAACTGCGGAGGAGACGCGACGGATCGCAAAAGCTGCGCTCGTACCTTGCGTATCGGTCCCACGAATGCCACAGTAGCATAGTGGGGACACCAACCGGATGCTGCGGTGGCGGAGATTGTCGCATCTATTATTTGAGAATCACGCCGATTCCGTAGAGTCTCTCTGGATGAACCATGTATTCGCGATGAGGATAATTATCTTTAATCTCGTCCCAGCATCGCTTTGCCTGCGTCTCTCCATAGTTGCCGGCCACATCGTGAAAAGCAATGATTCCACCTTTGCGGACCAAAGTTGAATACATCTCCCAGTCTCGCTTCACCCCCGCGTAGCTATGATCTCCATCAATAAACAAGAAATCGATCTCGGATCCGCCAAAAAGCTGCTTCACCTGTTCGAGCGTATCAATCTGGTGGGAGTCGGCCCTCACCAGGTGCAGTCGTTGCTGCCGACGCGCAAACCGGCGGTAAATGGGGGTCCGCAGGCGGGAGTAGCCACCGCCGAATTGTCCACCCGGTAGGTCGATGCTGACTATCGACGCGTCGGGTCGGGCGACACGCGTCCAGAGGTACAGAGTCCCCCCCTTGCAGGTGCCAATCTCAAGGACTCTTTTCGGGTTTAGCTTCTTCACGTCCTCAAGCAAAGATGTAATTTCTTCCAGAACTTGAACTGGCTGGAGGAACGCATCGGCGTAGTTGAAACATTGGGCAACTATCTCCTGTGGATGGTCGACTATGCCCTCGGTTCGACGGTTCAGGCTTCCCAGGCCCACATAGGCTCTGACGCATTGAAATGCTCGACGAAGAAGGCTCATAGCTAAAATGATACCATGGCAAGCACTGGCGAATAGCGTGATTGGGCCCGCGATGGACCGTGGGTTCTACAGGCAGAAGCTATCCACTTGCGTACCCCAGCAGTGCCTGTCCTAGATAGGCTTCTGCCGATCTTGAGTGCTTTTCACCCGGTAAATATCTTGGGGAAACGACCCTCGCGAAGTTGATGAATTCGATCTGACTCGGGCGAGGTATTTTGGTTTCTCCAGTTTGGTCTCGACGCGCCTGCACTCTTTGAATGGAAGCACAAACCAATTTTGAAACGTCCTGACTATTGCGCACATAGCTGGCGATCAATCTGCAGCTTTTCCGCGATGAGTTGTGTCAGCATCTCCTGGTCGCCGCGGCGGTCGGTATACGATGGAGGGATGGACCGCTATTCCAAGACTTTCGCTGCTCTTCAGGGCCAGAGACGTAGCGTTCGTCTGTTGAACTACATCCGCCCGAACATCCTCGCCACGCCCTTTTACAAACTCATGCTCCCAAGCCAGCGGCGGGGAATCGTATCGGTTGACGGAATAAGGCTCTACCTCGATCCCGCATCCCATCTAGGGCACACCGTGTTGACTGCCGGCTACTACGAACCGGACAC
>JBEKCX010000419.1:0-2578 GCA_050014655.1 Occallatibacter sp.
AAGCCACCGGTGACGAATTTCATCAGCTGGCGGATGGGATAGTAACCCAAACCTAAAGAACCGTTGGGGAGGTAGGCCAACGCGTCTTCATGGTGGCCGGTTCTGACGTAGGAGGAGAACTGCGCGTGAGCCATTACCTGAATGGACATGTTGACATTAATCGCGGCAAATTCAGATTGTAGTATCTGCATCAGGTCTTGATAAGGCGCGGTGCTGTCAACAACAACATCGGTAGTAAACCCATTGGCGAAACCGGCTGCGGCCAGCAGCGCTTTGGCGCCGGTGGGATTATAGGCATATTGCGCCTGTAAATCTGCCGGCCAGGTGCTATAGGGGAAACCCCAACCCGCCATGAAATTCGAGGTTAATGCCTCAGGAGACGGGTCGCAGCCGCCGCCGAAGTACTGTGAAGCAATCTGCGGCAGGTTAATGGCCATCTGCAATGCCTCACGGACCCGGATGTCATTATAGGGAGCGAGATCATTTCTCGGGTTTAAGCTGAGACCGTTGCCATTGGGACACTCAATTTCGTTGATAGCGGGATTGGTTTTCTTCATATTAACCGCATCGGCAGGAGAAATTGAATCCATCAGGTCGATTTTGCCGGCGCGCATGGCTGCTTCAGCAGTGGGGGTATTGGGGATAACAAGAATCTTCATTGTATCAATATACGGTAGTTTATTGTTGGGATGCCGCTCATCAGATGCCCAATAGTTGGGATTTTTAACAAAAGTCACTGAGCTCATGTCGACAAAATCCGTAATCTCAAAAGGCCCGGTGCCGATGCCGTAATGCCAGTTAGTCAATTCCGGATTGGCGGCATTAGTGTAGGCCTGGACGGTTTCCGGATTCTCGATGCTGCAGTCGCAGCCCGGTGCTTGCATGTTCTCCAGAATAAATTCCGGGTTGGGAGTGTTAAATGTCATCGTAACCGTCCAGTTATCGTTGGCTTTGACGGACATAAGTGTACTGTCCCAGGAGTTGCTTGAGTAATAAACGGGGTCGTTAGGGGCGGAATAGCCGCTGCCCAGGCCGCACATGCGGTTAAAATGGAACACGATATCATTGGCATTGAACTGGCGGCCGCTGACCGGCGGCAGGTTTTGCCAGTAGATGCCCTGACGGACATGGAGGACGAGAACACCCGGGCCGGTAAATTCCCAACCGGTCAGCAAATCTCCGGTCTCGTAACTCTCATCCCAGTAGCTTAACTGGTAGTTTTGTACTGATGGGTCGGTGGTCCAGTTAGTTCCAAACATCGAGTCCAGATAGATAAATTCCAGGGAGTAAGAAAGCGTGCCCTGGTTCGGGTCCCAGAATGCGGGATCTGTAGTGGTGGCGACAGTCATTGTGCCGCCGTACTGCGGAGTGCCCGCACTGTCCCACCAGTTTCCTGTACTGGTAGTTGTTGCCTGAGTAGTGGCGGTGGAGGACGTGCTCGTGGCTACTGCTGTAGACGTCGTAACCGCGGCGGATGTGGTAACAACCGCGCCGGTGGTTGTGGTTGAAGCAACTGCCGTAGTTGTCGTAGTGGAAGAGGTTGATGAGCTGCAGGATGCCAGCAGCATCGTGATTACAAGGAGGAAAGATGCCAGCAACCAAATCGTTTTACTTTTCATAAACTGCTCCTTTTAACTGTTAAACCCAGGTAAAATCAAGTGAACTTTAAATTTTATTTTGTCCCGTCTTTTGACCTCCCTTAATATTGTTTTTTGTGATTTGAATAAACCGAAGTTGAGAAAATATATCCAATAAAATTTGAATCAATGTTAGCAATAAGAATTTAATTTGTCAATATGGAAACAGGTTGGGGAATACCGTAATGGAACGATATCACGCGATAAAAATGTGTTCCCGGACGATAATAGATCGGAATAATTGACAATCCCGAATCTGTATTATAGGCTGTAGATGGGTCAAGTAGTCTAAAAGTCACACGGACAATAGCCTCAAAATGCAAACAATAGCGTATATTAACATACAGCATTTTGAGGCTATTTTTTTATTGGATTAAAACAATTCGGTAGCAATCCAGTAGCAAAGTAAATCTGTATTGAATAATCCAATTTTGGTGTTAAAATTGTAGTACGTGTCAGATTAAATAAACGATTATGCCAAATACGGAGTTAAACCAAATGGAAATGATACAATTGGAAGAAAACTGCGAAGAGAGAATATTTATTGGCGTTATAGATTGGGAAGCACTTTCTAAAAAGGTTAGCGAGAATCCATTGAATTACATATTCCTTACTACCCAAGAAGAATTAACAAGACTTTATAAGCACGTCACCACTATTAAAAGGTCAATACAAGAAGGAAACAATAAATATTTATCGAGTATTGGGCAAATTAATAAGGATGACATGATGCCTGGATTAGCAGCCATCACTACTTTGCCGGTCTCTATTCCGTCTATGCGTTCTTACACCGTTGCCATTTCAAGCACAATGATTACAAATACTGGCGTTGTTTATTTTTCCTTACGAGGTCAAGAGAAAAATAGAGTGCCTGAAATCAATAGAATTTTAGAAAATAACCACAAATTAAAACAGCAAATAGACAGTGATTTAAATTAATA
>JBEKCX010000420.1:0-2613 GCA_050014655.1 Occallatibacter sp.
CAGCTCCTAAACGAAAGCCGGCCGATTGTTCTCCATCCCTCAAAGTTGTGTCAAAAATCAGCACTTTATTGATGTCCATATTCTCCTCCCTGTTTTTTCGATTTTATGACAATAAAAAAGCCCGGGAGTTTTTGTCTCTCGGGCTTGTATGGTCGTTTTTTTTAGAACTATGTCAGGTGATTTTTCACTTCAACCTAAAATAAACCCCTGGCCCGCCGGACAAAAGTCCGGAAAGCGTAAGGTTAAGTAACAGGCGGTTCGACCGGTTAATTTGAAACTTTAACACTTTGCTGAAATCACTCCTGATTTGTTGTAAGTATTTTATGATACTTCTAAAACAATGTCAATTCTGACTAAATCTTAAGCAGCTTTTCGAGGTGGTCTGTGGATTTGACCGGCCCGACCACGGAGAGACGAAGTTTATCCCCCACCAGCAGTTCTTTGGCTACGGCGCGCATTTCTTCTGCCGTCACTTTTTCAATAATCGCGACGACTTCTTCCACGTCCATGATTTTACCGCTAAGGATTTCCTGCCCGCCGACCCAGCCGGCCACGCTGCGGCTGTCTTCCATACGTAACAAAAGCCGTCCTTTGGAAAGTTCCTTGGCTTTGGTGATTTCTTCATCGGAGATTTTTTCTTTCAGCAGCGCCAGCTGTTCCAGAATCGCGGTGATGCCGATTTCCAGGCTCTTGGGATGCACGCCGGCATAAATCGTCAGCGCGCCGGAATCCTGAAAATGGTCGAGGTAGCTGTGTATATTGTAAGCCAGCCCGAGTTTATCGCGGATTTCGATGAAAAGCCGGCTGCTCATGCCCTCGCCGAGAATGACGTTCAGCAGGTCGATGGTGAAACGCCTGGAGTCGCTCAACGAGACGCCCGGCAGCGCCAGGCAGAGATGGGTCTGTTCCGTATCCCGTTTTTCGACTTTGAAACGCGGGTTTTTATCTTCAATATAGGGCAGAAAATTCAGGCGCGGTTTTTTATTTTCCCAGCCGCCTAAAATCTTGTTTACTTCGTTGACCGCTTCTTCATGCTCGATGTTGCCGGCAATGGCAATGACCGTGTTCGCCGGTGAATATTCGCTGGCCATGTAATCCAGCATCAGTTCGCGGCTCATATCCTCAACAGATTTGTTGGTACCGGCGACATCGCGCCCCAGCGGATGGTCCGGCCATAGCAGCTCATCGAGAATCATCCCCACCAGCTGGTTCGGGGCATCCTTACTCATACTGATTTCTTCGATGATGATTTTGCGCTCTTTTTCGATGTCCCTTTTCTCGAAGCGTGAATGCAGCACCATGTCCGCCAGGACATCCAGCGCCAGACGGAAATGTGGCTGGGCAACTTTGCACCAGTAGACCGTCAGTTCTTTGTCGGTGCCGCCGTTGAGCACACCGCCGACGCCTTCAATCGCGCCAGAAATATCTTTGGCACTCAGTCTTTTTTCCGTGCCGCGGAAGCAGAGGTGTTCGATAAAATGCGATACCCCGGCCTGAGCTTCCGACTCATAACGGGAACCGGCTCCCAGGTAAATGCATATTGAAACGGAGCGCGTGTGAGGCATTGGACAAGTGATTATTCTTAATCCGTTGTCCAGGACTTTTTTCTGGTACAAATGTTCACCTCTATACTTACATTCTAAGGGATGGAAACGGTTTGTCAACAAAAATTATTCTGCGGAGACTGAAAACAGGGATTTTCAGATACGCAAGGTGACCATGCAACCATGGAAATATATTTTAAAAATATATTTGGAAATTCAGTAACTTTTCATGAAATTGAGTATGCGGCGCCCCTCGCGGTTAACGGGATAGTAAGATGCGATTTGGGATTTTGTCCCAAACTGGAATCATTTTACCGAATCAGAGAATGAAAATCCCTGCGCTGTCCCCCGGATAAATCCCTCTGTATTTCTCCCTAAAATAAATTTACGGGACTATAGCCTTTTTCGAAAGGGAGAGAGGTGTCAGTTTTTTCAGGGGGAGATGCCGGTCGTGGTTTCGGCAAATGAAATTTCCCATATAAACCCTTTACTGGGCGCTTTTAGGACTGGTTCTGACGGAACATTTACCGTCCGGTTTGGTGTAGCCATAACACATGGGAGACTCCAGGTTTCCCATATTGACCCCGGCGGCCAGAGCATGACGGAGCGTTCTACGTACTTCGCACAAACGTTAACAGTATTATATGACAGGTTATTGGTGACCTGTCAAGCGGTTTTTGTCGCTATTTTCCGGGTATTTTTTTTACTATCATTTCACCCTCACCCTAACCCTCTCTACATTTACTTCGAATGAACTCAATAAAGTACCTACGGCTGCGGCCTCCAGCCATCGAGGGCGTACATTTCAGCTTAATGCCTCAAGTATTTCGTTGCGACGCAAAGGGAACTAACCGGGGCGGTTTTTGTCACCCCCCCCTGTAACGAAATAATCAAGAATCAACTATCAATAATCAAGAATATCCGAAAATCCCCTCACTCTACTCTCTCCCGCTACGTGGGGAGAGAAGTACCCAGAATTTAGCTTTGTGTTTGATGTTGTTTGGGATTTAGGATTTAATATTTATTTGGATTTTGGTATTTGGAGCTTGGAATTTATTGTAGTCAGTAG
>JBEKCX010000421.1:0-2620 GCA_050014655.1 Occallatibacter sp.
CGGCCGCTCCACCTCCGGCGTCAAGCTCCTCAACCTCGACACCGACGACAAGGTCGCCGCCGCCGTCGTCATCCCCCCCGAAGACCCCAAATCCCAACCCGAAAACGGCACCCTGCTACAGTAGACAAGTATTTTTGTTACACAAAGATGTCGCGACCGTGTAGACTCAGGCATCTTGAAAATCTGTGATCTTTTGGAGTCTCGATTAAGGTGACTGATACCAGAGCTTCACGCCCATTTGTAATACGAGATCCGGTGCATGGATATCTTACGGTAGCCGCTCATGAACGGCTCGTGATTGATCATCCCATTACGCAAAGGCTTCGCCGAATTGCGCAGACAGGGATGGCCGATTTGGTCTTCCCACAAGCACGCACTTCCCGTTTCTTTCACAGTATCGGTGCGATGAATCTAGCATCACGGTTCGTCGTAGCTTGCATTGAAAATGCCGATTCAGAAGTCCGAGACGCTTTTTTCAAGGAAATCGAACGAGAGCACAGCACTGTACTCTGTACCCTTGAGGAGCTAGACAAACTCCTAGACCGGGATGGCGCAATTTCGCCCTTGTCCGCCGCGCGCGCCTCGTTTCGCAATGTTGATATCAAAACTCAGACAAAATATCGCAGGCTGCTGGTACTTGTCGAAAGCGGACTCAGGTTTGCAGCACTGTTTCACGATTTAGGACATCTGCCGTTCAGCCATGATGGCGAATATGCCCTGCAAGACTTTGTAAAGAAAAAGGGGACTGACGACCTCCCGGCTGAACTCGTGCGAATGACTAGCGGCGCGGTCTCACCTCATGAAGAAATTGGTCACAGGCTAGCAGGTTTAGCGATTGCAACACTCGTACCCAAAAACGATGCCCCCACCCGCGCAGCTTTTGAGATGGGCAAGAAAATTCTTGATACGCAACCTCCTGACTATGAAGCGCAGCTAGCGCCTAGAGCTACGGCTCTCGCTTGGCTACATTCTCTAGTTGACGGCGAAATAGACGTAGATAGAGCCGACTATCTACTCAGGGATGGACAGGCATTGGGTTTAGACTTCGCCTCATACGACATTGACCGTCTTGTAAACAATCTTGTATTAGCATCAGATCATGAACTCGGATACATAACGGCGGTCAAAGAATCAGGTCTTCCTGCCCTCGAAAGTTTTTGCTTGTCCAGGTCCAGGAGTACGGAAGTTTTCGTACATCATCACAAGGTCGCGCAAACCAACGTCGCACTCCGTTATGCTTCAGTCTATGTTTACGACAACACCGAGGAAGGCAAAGAACTCTTGAATTTCCTGGAAGAATTCTCCAAGGCCACTTCGTCTGACGGTCAGAGCGAAATAGAGGCCCTCTTGCATCGATTCTCAGAGTTTGATGATGGTTGGTGGATCCAAGCCTTACGAGCGCTGCGGAAGAATCCCCCGAAGGACGTATTGTTGAAACCTTGCCTCGAGTTCATTCTGGATCGATCGCGAACGCTTTCCAGCATCTGGAAGAGACGTGGTGATCTAACGATGGAGAGCCTTCCCATGATCAACGAGAGTGTTGGCGCTTTCTCAACCACGCCGAAGAGCATCAACTTGGCCTCAGTACGTGAAACGCTCAGAAAGGCTAAGATTCTCATTTTGCCGTTCAAGTTCCGGCCCTTCGTAAAGCGACCAGACTCGATTAGTGGTCTTCCCTCAAGTGGGAAGAGTCTCATGATGATCAAAACAAATACGAGGGGGCTACAACCAGCATGCCAAGTATCTTCTAGAATCAGTTCTTTGCAACAAGCTTGGGAGTCTGAAATCCACCTTTATGCATGCACCACTCAGGGGACCAATCTCAAATCGGCGATGAATACGGTACTAGCGGAGATTCGTCCAATAAAAAGCTAGTCTTCCACAGCAACTTGATGTGTCAAGATTGAATCATAACCTCACCTCGGAGGATGAAATGTTCGATATACAAGAGGCACTCTCCACATTAGACGGGCGTTGCTATTCATACGCGGACTTACGCACAGCAATGAGTAAGATACGTATTCGTCACCTCGCTGACTTGCCTCCAGAGGTCGGCGTGAATGAGTTGATTCGGATTGCCCGACAGAAGTCTCTGATACAAGAAGACCAGAAAGGGCAAATGTGTATTCATGTGGGCGAGCTCGAACACAGATAGGATTGCCGGCTACCCCACACTCGCCTTTGAGATGGGGCTTCAAACCCTGCCCTCGACCTCGCTGCCCGCTGAGTCAAGAATTGGAAGGGCCCGGCGAACCGGGGTCCCCGGCGAGCGGTCTTTGCTCGTTGGGGTGATTTCAGCCGGGCCAGTAAACGCCGCGCCGCTTTGATAGGGCGTGGCTTTAGCCACGCCATAATCGCCGCGTCCGCAGGACGCTTCCGCACTGCCGTAGGCCGGAGTGCAGGCGCAGCCGGAACGACTGATTTCGCCTTACGCCCCGCCCTCCCACCTTCCCCGCCCCCACCCCTCGAACCTCGAACCTTGAACCTCGCGCCTACCCCTTCTGCTCCGCCACTGCCACCTTCGTGTCCGTCTTTTCCCGTATGTCCGTATACTCCGCCGTATAGGGAGTCTTCCCGAAGATCGTCCAGAAATAATTGATCGTATAGCGCAGCGCGATGC
>JBEKCX010000422.1:0-2629 GCA_050014655.1 Occallatibacter sp.
CGGACAAAACATGGAAGTTGCGCCCCAAAGCGGATTCCCGGGGACTTCCACAGTGAGCCTTTCCAACGGCTTGGCCCGCTTTCGTCACACCGGCCCTGATGGCGTCCTTGAATATGTTTGGCGCGCCCCACAGTCGGCCAATGACGGTCTCTTTGGCGCGCTCACGCTCAACGCGCGGATGGCGGGCGACTCGCCGGTCACAGTGCCATTGGCAACCTCGGCGTCGCTTTCGTGGAGCCAGCCCGCTTTGCCGGTCGCCAGCGGATGGCTCCAAACCAATCAGGCCTGCACCCTCTGGCGCACTTTCAACGTCGGATCCAAGACGGCCACCGTTCGCATCACCGGGCAAACAGTCGGCAAGAGCCTTGTGCTCGCGCTGACCTGCGATCAACCGGAGGTGACTGCCTTCGATCCCGGCTCTTGGGGGCCGGTGGCGCGGAGACGGCAGATCACTGTCCCCTACTATCCCGGCGCCGTCCATTATCTCCCGCATGAAGGTCTCTTTGTGGGCGCGCTGCTCGACTGGACCGGCTCCGCCGCCACATCCTGCCAGGGGAACAAAGCCACCTACGATGCGCTGACCGACGGCACGCGTGTCCCACTGCGGGAACGCGCCGTTTTCACTGCCGCCTGGCACCTGGCGGAAGTGCTGCCAAATCCGCCGAACCCGCCTTCCCCCTGGCGCGGTTTTCTGGCCAACAAGATCGTCCTCGACATCTGGGGCGGTGCCTTCAAAGACATTGCCGCCAACCTGAATGTGCTGGCCTCTTTCGGCATCACCAACTGCGTGGCGCTCATTCACGATTGGCAGCGCGACGGCTACGACAACGCCCTGCCCGCGCACTATCCGGCCAACGCGCGTTATGGGGGGGATGCCGGCATGAGCATCCTCGTGGCAACCGGCGCGCGCCTGGGCATCCGGTGCGCGCTCCATGAAAACTACGTGGACTACTACCCAAACTATGATTTCTATGACCCCAACGACATCGCCCTCGACTCGGCGGGCAATCTGCAACACGCCTGGTACAACCCCGGAACCCGCATTCAATCCTTCGCCGTCAAGCCGGATGCCATTCTTCGCCTTGCCGCCATCCAGTCGCCTGAGATTCACCGCCGTTACAACACGCAGGCCGGCTATTTGGACGTGCATAGCGCCGTGCCGCCGTGGTTTCATGTGGATGACCGCGCCGGCCAAACCGGAGCCGGGCAGTTGAGCCGGGTGTGGGGCGTTCACCGGCAACTCTGGGCTTACGAACGCGACACGCACAACGGCCCCGTGTTCGGGGAAGGCGACAACCATTGGTATTGGAGCGGGTGCCTTGACGGCGTGGAAGCCCAGTTTGGGAGCGGTTGGCCTGGCAACGGCGGCTTCACCGCGCCTCTGGCTGTGGATTTCGATTTGCTAAAAATCCATCCCCTCCAATTCAATCACGGGATGGGTTACTACAGCCGCTGGTGGCCCGCCGGGGATTACCAGACCAATTGGGCCGGACCCCCTCCCATGGTCGTGCTGGACCGCTACCGGATGCAGGAAGTGGCTTTTGGACACGCCGGGTTCCTCGATTCCTCCGTTTATGCCAACATTCCTTTGCCCTGGTTGGAAGACCATTTGCTCTCGCCTGTCACGGCCCGCTATGCGCCGGCTAGGCCCCAAGAGATCCTTTACCAGAACCATGGCGCCTGGATTGACGCCACTGCGGCGGCCAAGCTCGACGATGCCAGTGTGTGGAACCGCGTTCGGATTAGGTATGAAAACGGACTGGTTGTCACCGTCAACGGCGATTCCAATGTCCTGGCCGCTGGCGCGTGGCTGTTGCCGGACTTGGGTTGGGTGGCCGAGGGCGCCGGAGTCGCCGCCGGCACGACGATGCGCGGAGACGTGATCGCCGACTTTGCCGACACCGGCGACACACTGTTCCTGAACGCCCGCGCGGCCGCCGACTGGAACTTGTCCAGCTATCGCCGTGTGCATCCGAGCGTCGCCTCATTTCGGCAAAGCGGCCCGCGCGCCTTCCAGGTCGGTTACAAGTGGGATGTGCGTGACCGGCTGGCCAAAGACTATAAATGTTTCGTGCATTTTTGCGCCGACGGGGCCATTTGCGCCCAGCAGGATCACGCGATTTCGCCGCCCATTTCGCAGTGGCAGTCCGGCCAGACCATCAACGACGGCCCGTGGAATGTCACCCTGCCGGGCAACCTTCCCGACGGCGATTATGATTGGCTCATCGGCTTGTCCGATGCCGCGGGAGACGGCCACCGCGTGCCCTTGCAGGGTTTGGACGATGGGACTTCGCGCATCCGTCTGGGGGTGCTGCATCTGGCGGGCGCCGGGGCGGTGGTCAGGTTCACCGCGGAGACCAATATGCCCGTTTTCGATCCCGGAACCTGGTATGGCCGGCACCTGAACAATTCAAACCGGGTGGTGGATTTTGGCGTGGCGCGAACCGACGGCAGTGTTTGGCTGCGTCATAAAGGCAACGAGTGGGTTCTCCAGACTTGGCCGCGCGAGCGCAATTTCACCCTCGAATTTGATCGGATTCGATTCGCTCAGCCCGCCAAAGTGCGGTGCGCCGGGGGGACGGTGTCCGAAGCCGTCCCCGTGCAGGCCGGACCGCGCTGGCAATTGCCG
>JBEKCX010000423.1:0-2632 GCA_050014655.1 Occallatibacter sp.
GGCAAGGTCGCGGTGGTCTGCGGCTTCGGCGACGTGGGCAAAGGCTCGGCGGCGTCGCTGCGCGGAATGGGCGCGCGCGTGGTGGTCACCGAGATCGACCCGATCAACGCGCTGCAGGCCGCGATGGGAGGTTACGAGGTGACCACCATCGAGGAGACGCTGGGGCGCGGCGACATCTACGTCACCTGCACAGGCAACGTGGACATCATCACCGTGGAGCATATGAAGCGGATGAAGGACCAAGCGATCGTGTGCAACATCGGGCACTTCGATAACGAGATCCAGATGGAGAAGCTGGGTGCGCTCGCGGGGATCAAGAAACTGACCATCAAGCCGCAGGTGGACAAGTACACTTTCCCCAGTGGCAACAGCATCTTCGTGCTCGCCGAGGGACGGCTGGTGAACCTGGGTTGCGCGACCGGACATCCGAGCTTCGTGATGTCGAACAGCTTTGCCAATCAGACGCTGGCGCAGCTCGATCTGTGGAAGAACAAGGACAGCTACAAGGTCGGCATCTACATTCTTCCCAAGAAGCTGGACGAGGAGGTTGCGCGGCTGCACCTGGAAAAGATCGGCGTGAAGCTGACGACGTTGACCGGCAAGCAGGCCGAGTATCTCGGCGTGCCTGTGGAAGGGCCGTATAAGTCCGAGCACTACCGGTACTGAGAAATATCTGAACATGTGTTTGCTATCCCTCAGGGGCTAAAGCCCCATTGCTTTTTGCGACCGTTACGGACGGGCTGAAGCCCGTCCCTTTCAAAGCGCGGACTGATTTTCAAAGCGCGGGCAGATTTTGATCTTTCAAAATGACGCTGCGAAACCTGCCAGTTGCAAGTCATTGTTGATAGACTGAAGTTACCGAACACACTGCATCAAGAGAACTCAATCAAAGGAGACGCCTTGAAGCTGGTTGCGTGCCTGTTGCTTCTCTCGGGATTTTTTCTAGTTCTCGCCGCCCTGGTGATGCTGACCTCTCTCGCGCAGCGATCTGCCTTTGTTGGAGCAGGGTTTGGCGTCGAGGTCCTCGGCCTGTCCCTGCTGACCCATGCATATAAGACCGTGCGGAGGGAGCATCGATGAACCTTGAACTGAGCTTGTTCTCGATCATGCTGATTCCGTTTGCGGCGGCCGGGCTGGCGCTGATCCACCAGGGTCTGGGACGCTCGCGCAGCGCGGCCCATGCCATGCTGGCAAGCCTCTGCGCGCTGGCGGTTTCGGCGATCGTCTTCGTCCTGTTCGGTTCTGCGTGGGCAGGTTCTGTTGGTGCGGCCACCCACTCATTTACACTCGGCGGCGCGCATTGGGACTGGCTCGGCGCTTCTCCTTTCTTTGCCCACGGCATCAGCTTCGACGGATCGGATGCGGCTGGTCTGGGCCGGTCGCTGGTGCTGTGCCTGGAACTCTTCGCCGCGGGACTTGTGGCGATCATTCCGTTGAGCGCGGGGACGGACCGCTGGCGGCTGGCGCCGATCTGCCTCTCGAGCGCGCTGCTCGGCGGGATCATCTTTCCCATCTTCGCGCACTGGGCGTGGGGCGGAGGATGGCTGGCGCAGCTTGCGGCGAACTTCGGCATTCCGAACTTCACTGACGCGGGCGGCGCGGGCACGGTGCAGGTGGTGGGCGGGCTGGCGGCGCTCTCCGTGGCGTGGATCGCGGGGCCGCGGCGGGGAAAATACTCCGAAGAGGGAATCCCGGCGGCAATTCCCGGACACAACATCGTGCTGGTGCTCTTTGGCTGCATGCTGGCGCTGGTGGGCTGGATCGGCCTCGACTCGGCTGCCTCGATTCTGTTCTACGGAGCGGGACCGCAGCAGGTGGTCGGCGTCGTGATCAACGCCATGCTCTCGGCCTCGGCCGGATGTCTCGCGGCGGTTGCGGTCACGCGCTCGCGCTACCACAAGCCGGACGCGTCGCTGAGCGCCAATGGATGGATCGCGGGGCTGGTGGCGGGAAGCGCGTCGTGCGCGATGGTGTCTCCGGTGGCGGCGATTCTCATCGGGCTGATCGCGGGCGTGCTGGTGACAATCATGATCGAGATCTTCGAGCTGCGGTTGCGTGTGGACGATCCGGGCGGCGCGGTCTCTGTCCATGCTCTGGCAGGCATCTGGGGGCTGATCGCGCTGGGTCTCTTCGGGCACTTCGGCGAAGGCACGCGCGGCGGACATATTCTGGCGCAGGTGGTGGGCATCAGCGCGCTGCTTGGCTTCATGCTGCCGCTGGTCCATGCGGGAAACCTGCTGCTCAACCGCTTCTCGACCTATCGCGTGGATGATGATGGACACTGGCACGGGATGGACGTGCGCGAACTGGGCGCGGGCGCTTATCCCGAGTTTGTGATTCACGCCGACGAGTTTGTGCCGCGATAAGCCTGGCAGACCCGAAGCTTAGTGGTGGTGGGCGACCAGCAGCAGCAGGGCGAGGATGAGCAGGGGGATGACGATGAAGGTGGCGATCAACAGATTGCGGTATGCGGGCGGGGACTCCTTGCGCTTCCAGGTGGCGGCTTCGGTGCGGCTGGCGACTCCGACCTCGTCCTGGTGCTCCAGGTCGTGGGCGAACTCGCGGGCGCTGGCGTAGCGGTTCTTTGGATCGCGTTCGAGGGCGCGGTAGAGGATCTCCTGAAGCTGCGGGG
>JBEKCX010000424.1:0-2644 GCA_050014655.1 Occallatibacter sp.
CTGATCGGCCGAAACCTTCACCCACAAGCCACTGCGTTTGGAAACCTCGCGCGCCTGCCATTCCAGCGCCGCGATCAGGCCGAGGTCGTCGAGCATCGAAGGGCGCAGCAGCAGCGCCATGTCGCGCACCACGCTGATGGAATTCTCCACTTCGTGTTTGATCGTGGCAGCTTTTTCCGCCATGGCTTCCAGCTTGCCATCGCGGATCAGCGTGGAGAGATTGGCCATCTCCACCAGTACTCCCGCCAGCGCCTGGCCCACCTCGTCGTGCAACTCGCGCGAAATAGAACGCCGTTCCTCCTCCTGCGCCTCCACCAGCCGGGCGGAAAGCGCCTTTAGCTCCTCCCGTGCCCGCAGAATCTCTTCCAGATTCGCGGCCGTCTGTTTCTCTAGCCGGTTTTCGTCACGCGGCCCTCGGTTTTAGCTTTTTGGAGGCTCCCATCGACGGCAAGTGGCGCGCCTGCAATAGCGGTTCGCGAAAAGCGCGATGTAGTGCAGACCTGCCCTCTTGAAGGCTCCTGTCACTGATGACACAATCGGGCCAGGATGTTTTTGAGGGCGCACGCGCGCAGCAAGGATGGCAAGGACCACACGTACTGGTCGCTGGTCGAGACGGTGCGCACGGCCGATGGTCCGCGCCAGAAAACCCTCTGCTATCTGGGCGAGATGAACAGCTCGGCACAGGCGCGCTGGCTGAGAACCGTCGAGGTCTTCAACGATCAGGGCGAAGCTCAGCAACTGAAGCTCTTCCCGTCGCATGTCGCGGCGCCGCCGGACGATCCGCAGGTGGCGCGCGTGTTGGTGAACCGAGTGCGTCTGGAGAGGACGCGGCAGTTCGGCGCCTGCTATCTGGGACTGCAATTGTGGAAGCGTCTGGAACTGGATCGTTTCTTCGAGCAGGCCGTGGACGACGATCCCGCCGATGTGCCATGGTCGCGCGTGGCGGCGCTGCTGGCCATCAACCGGCTGTGCGCGCCGGGCAGCGAGCTGTCTGTCGAGGAGCGCTGGTACCCCTCCACCGCGCTCGACGATCTGCTGGCGATCGAAGAGGGCAAGATCAACGACACCCGCCTATACCGCTGCCTGGACCGCATTCTGCCGCACAAGACGAAGCTGGAGCGGCACCTCAAGCAACGCTACGGCGAGTTGTTCGAGGCCGAGTTCGACGTGCTGCTGTACGATCTGACGAGCACATATGTGGAAGGCGCTGCGGAGAAGAACCCGATGATACGCCGCGGCTACTCGCGGGATCACCGTCCGGACTGCGAGCAGATGGTGATCGCCCTCATCGTCAACAGCGAAGGCTTCCCGTTCAGCTACGAGACCTTCAACGGCAACCGCGCCGACGTCTCGACCATCGAGACGATCCTGCGCATGGTGGAGCGCAAGTACGGCAAGGCGCGCCGGATCTGGGTGTTCGACCGCGGCATTGTGAGCGAGGAGAACCTGGCGGCGATTCGCAAGCGCGACGGGCAGTATCTGGTGGGCACGCCACGCAGTCAGATGAAGCGGTTCGAAGCCGAACTGCTGCAGGACGGCTGGGTGCAGGTGCGGCCCGAAGTAGAAGTGAAACAGGTGGCCATTCCGCAGGGCGAGGAGACTTACATCTTGTGCCGGACGGCGGGGCGGAAAGAGAAGGAGAAGGCCATCCGGAAACGATTCTCCACCAGCATGGAAGACGCCTTGAAGGGTCTGGAGAAAACCATCGTCGCAGGCCGGCTGAAGGACCGCCACAAGATGGAACGGCGGCTGGGGAAGATCCAGGCCAGGCATCCATCCGTCAACGATCTTTACGAGGTCTCTCTGCGGGACACGACCCAGGGCGTCCGCTTGTCCTGGCAGATGAAAGACGACCGTAAGACCTGGCGCGAGTCGCGCGAAGGGGCCTATCTGCTGCGCACCAACATCAAGGCCGAAACGGCCGAAGGTCTGTGGGCGAAGTATATGCAGTTGACCGAGGCTGAGGCGTCCTTCCGCGCGCTGAAGAGGGAGTTGTCGATTCGGCCCTTGTTCCACCAACTGGAGCCGCGTGTCAAGGCCCACGTGATGGTGGCGTTCCTCGGCTATGCTCTTTGGGTCACGCTGAAACATCTGCTGAAGCGTCGGCCTGCGATCCTCCCCCAGCCATCAGCCAGCGGAGTGGAAAATGCGCAGCCGCTGTCCCCAATGAAGGCGCTGGCTCTGCTATCCACGCTGCAGAGCGCCGACATCGTCCTCCCCACAACGGATGGCCGAGAGATCCGACTCCGCCGCATCACCGAACCCACGGCGGAACAGAAATCCCTGCTTCACCAACTCGGTCTCAGCCTGCCGGAACGTCTCGATTTCCATCCCAAATGTAGTGCAGACTCAGCGGTAGCCTAAACTCATTCTGAACGGGTTAGCCGAGTTTTCCACAGTTTCGTGACGAACTTGGGTTAAGCGCCTCGCTTATGCCGAAGCCCATGACCGTCAGGCCGGTCTTTACCAGGGCCAGGTGGGCGTAGGCAACCGGCACGCCCTTCCTGGCCAGCACCGTCAGGACCTCGGCGGCGTTCACGGCGCTGATCGCGTCCGGGCAGCCTATTTGCCCGAGTGCGACACCAGCTTCAGGTGGATGCGGCAGCGGAAGGATTCATCGTCCTTCACAAAACGCGGAAACTCC
>JBEKCX010000425.1:0-2653 GCA_050014655.1 Occallatibacter sp.
ATACAACAAGAGGATAATCTATGAAACTCATAGCTTTGTGTGGTAGTGCAAGAAAATATGGTAATACCTCAAAAATGTTATCCCAAGTCGTTGAGGGAGCGAAATCAGCGGGTGCTGAAACTGAATTGATAAATCTCTTTGATTTAAACTACAAGGACTGTATTAGTTGTTTTTGTTGTAAATTAAAAAATAGTAAATCTTATGGACATTGTGTTGTAGATGATGATCTTAAACCTTTACTGAGACGTATTGAGGAATCAGATGCTATTGTGCTTGGTTCGCCTATCTATTATGGAAATCTATCAGGGCAAATGCGTTCATTTACAGACAGATTGCTTTTTCAATATCTTGATTACGGTGCAAAGTCTACAGGCCCCAAACCAAAAAACTTTAAAACAGCTTTGATTGCAACGATGAATGTCAATGATGAAATTTATGTTGCAAGAGGGTTTGAGAATACTTTAACTTTTTTCGCCGAAATTATGAGCCACACATTGGGTAGTTGTGAACTACTAACTTTAACAAATACAGTTCAATTTGACGATTATTCAAAATACGTTTATCTGATGCCTGATATAGAAGAGAAATCTAATCGTATCGACAAAATATCTGCTGATAATTTGCAAAAAGCATTTGATTTAGGAGTCAAACTTATTAAATCGTAATTAACCCACCGATTGTGTATTCTTCGACCATCAATACGAGCGATATCGAGAAAGAAACAGCTAGGAACAGGACTCCCCAAGTTCGATTCCACTCCATGGTTATGTGTAGGTGTGGTATTTAGTTTTGTTGAAAGTTGCTGTGCCTTGCTAACCACAATATGTTGCTCTGTTTTTGGCAAGTGAAAAGGGTACCGGTTCCGGTGTTGTCGCTACACAATTATGTCAGTAGCTAACAGTCGATTTGCTAGGCGATGCTTTTCTGGGGAAAGGGGTGATGAACAGATATTCCGGTTGGCAAGTGCTAACATCTGGAGACCATATAGAATTATGCCAGGTAGAGCTACCTCGCAATAAGTTCTCTTCCAGTTCTCACAATTCTGTGCCACCAGTTGCGGATTGACTTTTACCGGAAACAGAAATCAAATTGGTAGCAAGAGCACACGTCCAAAGCACACAGGAAGTAACCAGAATTCTCTCCGCGAGTCCTTGGAAAGAACCTATTAGCGAGGACGCACAAAGCAGAAGGAAGCATATCGGGCAAATGACACTTGCGGCCCTCATCATTGGCTTAAGTCGTCGCCATTCAGGAAGCACAGCGAATCGCTTCCACAATTGTGCCGGAGTAAAAACTAACATGAGAAAGGCGAAAGTGCTCACGATAGCGTCAGTCAGCCCTCCCGGGCTGAAGAGCTGAGCGTGGGCAGTAGCACCGGGATCCATCAACCTAAAAGGAATCAATGGAAAAGAATTTCCCAATGCTAATGTGGAGAATGCCAGCATCCACGTGGAATGCACTGCGATTTTCTGTGCCTTTGCAAGAGCGGGGCGCAGTCCAAAGACAGCAAAGCCAAAAGTACCAAGTCCGCCGAGCGCGAAGCAGACGATTGGAAACCAGACATGCGGTGCGGTAGCCGCCTGCAAGTCGCTGATGGTGTATTTGATTGGGCTGTAACCCGATCCCTGCCAAGTCTCCCCGATCAGCCAACCGGCCATGAAAGCGATCTGTGCAATTAATCCGACCACGCCCCAAAACAACATGCCCCTATTTAGTTGTCTGGCAGCGCCACTGCCGTGAATGGCCATATGGTCAGTTATAATATCATCTCCTTACAATTACAAAAAAAGTAATTGTTTAAAAGTTATGAGTGCGAGTCTATTGCTTTTCCGAAACTCAGATGGCCAACCTGCCATTGATTTTCATTATCATTCGGTCGCAATCAATGTTGCCAGCGTCGGCCACCAGGATGTTTTTCATGTTGAGCCACCTCACCCTTAGATTGTTCCAATTTAGAGAGTAATCTAGCGAGCGAACGTACCTCCTCTGCATCCCAATTTTCCACGAATTTCGCAAATCGACCCAAACCAATTTCCGTTAACCGTTTCAATTCATCCTGGCCCTTTGAAGTTAAAGTGATTCGGCAAGATCGACGATCTTGCTGATTAGCGACAACTGCCACATGACCAGCATCCTCAAGAGTCCGGACCTTGCGGGTTATGGATGATTGATTCAGATCTAACTCAGCGGCGATCTCTGAAGGGTTGACCCCAGGTCGGGAGGCGATAATCTGCAACAAGTCCAAAATACCCGCTTGTTGTTTATGTCGCTTGGCACGTTCAAGACTACTAATGAGCGTGAACAGGGCTATGACGAGTTGTAAAACATCTTGTTTATCAGGTTTCATAAAACTATTGTAAGATATTTGCTTGCATTTAGCAAGTAATAATTAACTAAGCGGATCTTGTCAGCAGCTATCGATGGACAACATTGTGAGCGGTCGATCTACTCAGATGTATTTGGCCGGCTTTTTTACAGCAGCTTAGGCCTTGTGCGGCAGGTTCTCTTGCTTTGCTGACTTGAAATTCGGCGGGTAATATGATCTTCATTGCCCTCTTTAATATCACGTTTTTTGTACTTGCCTGCCAGTTAGAACCAAAATTGATGCCATGAAGCTGGGTCGAAGGCATAATGGGACGTTGAGACATTAATT
>JBEKCX010000426.1:0-2660 GCA_050014655.1 Occallatibacter sp.
ATGCATCAGGCCTATCTTGATAAGGTGGCGCAGACTATAAAGCAAACCGTCAGAAAAGGTGAGGCTAAAGATATTAAAATCAAAGTGACAACAAAAGTCGAGTCAGGAGAGCCTGCAGAGAGTATTTGCAACCTTGTTTCCAAAAACAATGTGGATTTGATACTTATGGCCGCAGTCAGTGCTTCCGGGCTAAAAATTGGTAAAATGCTGGGTAGCGTAACTGACCATGTTTGCCATACGGTCCCCGTGCCAGTGATGCTGATTAGGCCCCAGGACGCTCAGCGAACTGCCAAGAAGCAAAAGCTGATTAGTGATATTCTAATTCCGTTAGACGGTTCGATACTTAGCAAGCTGGCATTACCTGTAGGCGAAGAACTTGCCAATAAATTAAAAATTCCAATCAACCTCTATCAGATGGCACATTTTATTCATCCTTATGGAGGTGAGTCAACTCCATTTGCCGATTATCAGAAATTGACTGAGGCAGAAGAGGAGAAGGTTCGTGCTGAAATGACTGGGCTCGAGAGAGAACTGAAAGAGCAAGGGTTCACCGCGACCTGGGATGTAACATCTGGAACTGACGCCGCCGATGAAATCATTAAAACAAGCAGATTAGTCGATGCTGACCTCATTATCATGTCTACTCATGGACGATCTGGTTTGGGTCATTGGGTTCTGGGTAGTGTTGCTGAAAAAGTACTTCGCTATGGAGAGATATCCCTGTTACTGGTGAATGCTAGAGCTAGCTGACATAAAAACAGATGATTATATTATTAGGATTGCTCTTGTTGTTGGTTGCCTTGACCGTTCCAGCATGTGCAGCTGAGTGCTGACAGCCGGCAGTTCGAACCGATGCCGTGCAGCATGTGATTGTAGAAAAACCGGCAAGTTTGCCGAAATTACTTAAAATGCAAAATCAGCAGTAAACCCATGACACCTGAATGCCAGCACATCGGAATTAATACAATCAGCTGCTGAATGCGATAGAAGCCAAAGTGATTTGGAAAATGATCGTGCCTGGAGGATGCATTAGAGAAAGCCCTAGAGTGATAAATTCCAAGTTGAGATTCTTTGCATTGACGAGTTCAATTGGTGCAATTGCCTGTGCTTGATAATTTTCTAGCGGACGAGTAGGATAAAAATACATAATAAAATCCTCGCGATCTCACAAACCTATTAAACCATGGCGAAAAAGCAAAGAATAAAAAATATGTAAGGAGTTGATCAAATGACCGGAATAATTATTGGCATAATTGTGTTTCTCATCATCATTATCATCCTCCTAATATTATCTGTTCGTACCGTAAGGCCAACTAGCCGTGGTTTAGTAGAACGGTTCGGTAAATATAATCGATTTGCAAATCCTGGTATCGTGTTCCTTATTCCATTTATTGAGCATTTGGTTGTCGTAAATATCACTGAAAATATGATAGACGCAGGATTACAAGAGATTATCACTAGTGATAGCCTGAACGCCAAAGTTGACGCGCAGGTTTATTTTAAGGTCCGCTCTGACGAAGCTAGTGTTAAAGCATCCCAATATAGTGTGTTTAACTATATGCGGCAGATCGTTGCTCTAGCGAGAACAACATTAAGGAATATAATCGGCACAATGAGCCTGAAAGATGCCAACAGCGAAAGAGGCAAAATCAATAACGCATTATATAGCAATCTTGCTGAGGAAACCAAAAGTTGGGGACTAGAGATTGTGCGCACTGAACTTAAGGAAATCAGCCCGCCCCCTGATGTCCAAGAGACAATGAACAAAGTGGTCAAAGCAAGTAATGAAAGAGTCGCAGCGATAGATTTTGCGACGGCTCGAGAAACTCAGGCAGATGGTGAAAGACGGGCTGCAATTAAAGTGGCTGAGGGGCAGCGACAGGCAGCCATCTTGCAAGCCGAAGGCCAGCAGCAGGCCAAGGTCCTAGTCGCAGATGGTGAAGCTCAGGCAATCAAGCTGGTAAATGAATCAGCAGACCTTTATTTCAAAGGAAATGCACAACAACTTCGTAAATTGCAGGCGGTGGAGACATCACTGACTACTAATTCCAAAATAGTCGTACCTACGGATTCAGCATTGGTTAATGTAGTTGGGAATTTGGCCGGGATAGATACTAATCAGCCTAAGAAATAGAAAGCCTTTCCATAAAAGAGCGGAAATGGTTGGATGTCAACCAATATGCCTATTAAAAGACGGCCATCGGCATTAGCATTGGCGCTTGAACGTCGCAAACGAGAAGCTCTTGCTGGATCTCGCGGTCGTTGTGAATGTCCTATTGAAAAACATGAATGGCATCAAGGGATGCTATGCGGCAGAGAACTTTCTGACCCTTATTATTATCTTACAGGGCTGAAATCGCATCTGGCATTATGGTTGTTTGCTATGATTGCCATTGTAAAATTTCGTCTTCACATGAACGGGCAAATTAGTAAAATCTTTGATACATATATGAAAATTGCATAAAAATAAATGGGTTTTTTCTTATCTCTGCAATTCTCTAATTTTCTGCCTCCAATTGTGGCCACGTTTGCTTGTTTTTGGGAATAGCGTACATTTGGATTGGGAAAGTTTTGCGACTGCATTATAACGTTAAACGAATAATAACTAAACTAGGGTGTAAAAATCCGGATGAATGTAAACCAATAGTAAAATAATGAAA
>JBEKCX010000427.1:0-2661 GCA_050014655.1 Occallatibacter sp.
GAAAACACAGGCTCACCGGGTTTGCGCTCAACGGGCAAGGATTCGCCTGTCAACGCGGACTGGTCCACCTCCAGCGGGTCGCCCGCCAGCAAGCGCGCATCCGCCGGCACAATGTCGCCCAGGCGCACGCGGATGACGTCGCCCGGCACCACCTCAAGCGCCGCCTGGTTAGTCCACTTCCCATCGCGTTTGACCTTGGCCTTGACCGCCAGCTTGGCCTTCAGGGCAGCGATGGCATTGCCCGCCTGGCGTTCTTCCCAGAATCCGACCACGGTGTTGGAAACCAACAAAAGGAGGATGATGAAGAAATCCGGCCAGTGCCCGACTACGCCCGACAGGATCACCGCTACTTCGATCATCCACGGGATGGGACCCCAGAAATAGCTGAGGAATTTCAGGAACGGATTGGTCTTCTTTTCTTCAATTTCGTTGGGCCCATATTGGGTCAGCCGTTTCTGCGCCTCGGCTTGACTGAGGCCGTCCGGCGACGATCCCAGCTTTGCCTCCATGTCCGGCATGGGAAGCGATTTCAGATCGTCCTTGGAAGCGGGCTCGGAACCCGGCTTCGTCTGGGCGTTTTCTGCAGTTGTTGTCACGATAGATGTCCTCCCGGGGCACACCGAAAAGCCGTTGAGCAGCTCGAACTTGCGGCACAGGCCCATCGTACCGCTGCCGAGCACGACAAAAAGAGGATTGTACTGTGGCAAACTGACACTCAGAGCGAGCGCTGGCTGGAATACTCGGATCACGCAGATAGTTAACAAAACGGATCAAACAGGATCACCAGACCTCGCAGGAGCACTCGAGGCAAGTTCTTGAGCACTCCATGCCGAGCAGGCGCACCGAGACTCTGTAGATGAACACGGCATCGCGATCTTTCGGTACGAGGACATCGCAGCGCTGGCTTATACGATATGGCAAGCCAGAGGCTGTCCGGAGGGATCGCCGGAAGAGAACTGGTTCGATGCCGCCCAAGAATTGCGGGCCTGCTGGCTGCAGTAGGGAGATCCGATTTATAGTGAGGCATGAGCCGCCAGAAACTCTTTATTGTGCTGCCTTGGCCTGCGCGTGGCCCACACGCGCTTTTGTATGTCTGGCTTCGGGGAGAGACCCAGGGACGCAAGACGCCGGTTGCTTATTGAAGCGCCTACGACCATGGCTGAGGCTCTATGTGCCAAAGGGTGAGGCTCTGGCTTCGGAGCGGCACCGTTTGCACTGCGCCTGGGTACTATTGGTGGGCGACGACGAGAGTGACGAGGACGCTTTTTCGCCGGAGGGCAAAACGATTGCCGTGCGTGTGGGCCGGGAGCGGCAGTCGCACGCGAATTACTTCCTCCGGCCACAAGCTGAAATCGACGAGCTCCTCGAACAGCCTGGTATCGCAGCGAACAAATATGAAGCCACCCCGTTGCGATTGCGCGTTCTCTGAGCACCACGTCAACATCGCATGCGTTAATATTGGCAGAAGCGATGAACAAAACTATTGTGCTTCTGGTGTCCGACCCGGTTATCCGAAGGGTGATATGCAAAGCACTGGAACGCGAGGGATATTGTGTTCTGGAGGCAGGCGATATAGGTAAAGCTGTCGAGCGGATCAAGGAATGTATGCCCGATCTGCTGATGGTCCGCCACTATACGGAGACCATGTCGGGCCATGAAGCCGCGAAATACCTGCGCAGTATGTGCCCCGGAGTTCCCGTGCTCATAGTGGGCGGCATTCTCGACGATGATGAGCTTACAAACCGGGAGTTTCTTCAGCGGTTCGAGGTTTTTCCAAAGCCGTTTAAGGCGGCCGAACTGCTCGATAAAGTGAAGGATGTGCTGCTTAAAGGCTAAACGCGAGATTTCGCCGGTGGCTTGATGGCGGCACAGTCGAGCGCTTCATGAGCTATTCCCGCGCTTCTGCAACATTACCTTGGAATCTCGCCTACCCTCCGGAGAAACGGCGCCATCGTCAGTCCTTGAGTCCTTGAGCGAAGACTGAAAACGCGACGACGGCGAAGCTATTGGTTACGATCTTTTCGCGTTGCGAGACTTCGGGCAGTAGTCCAAGGGCTAAGGCAAGCCCCACCGCCCCTCGCAAGCCGCCCCAGAGTAGGATGTGCTGGTTCAGTGAAGTTCCTCTCAACCCGCAGCGATTTCGGTTGTCTCGCCGGATGGCTTGATGGCGGCCCGGTCGAAACCCTTCAAGAGTAAGACTCGCCGACGCTGGTTTTACTGACCTAGTCTCGCCAGAACCAGTGCCAGCGGGCTATCGCTATCTGGTGCCGACCTGCAGTCTTTCTTGCGAGCCTGCCAGAGCTGTTCGGCAAGATCCAAATGGGACTCGGCAACTTCGCTTTGGCGGGCCACACCGACACGAGCCTTCAGCGCCTTCGCGGCTTCGTCGAGCAACTTCCGCAATTCCGGCGAGGGATTTTGGCCGATGCATTGACCGATATCGTCGATCGTAAGCTCGATAAGTTTGAGGCTCCGCTGGAAACGCTCCGGCGGACCGAGGCCACGCATGGTTGGATCAAGCGCAAGCAGTTCGTCGCAAAGGTCGAGATGTTGCCGTGTGACCTGGTCATCAGGCGCCAACCGCAGCGCAGCCTGGAAATTCCGCTGTGCCGCGCGATAGTTGCCTAGGGCGAATTCCGCCTCGCCGAAGCCGGCATGTGC
>JBEKCX010000428.1:0-2686 GCA_050014655.1 Occallatibacter sp.
AATAAGGCATTTTGCGATCTGACAGGCTACACAGCTGAGGAACTCAAAACACTGAATTGGGCGAAAGTTTTAACTCCACCGGAATTTATGGCGATGGAAGCTGAAAAGTTAAACGAATTAGTCATGACCGGGCAATCGGTGCGTTATGAGAAAGAATACATACGAAAGGATAATTCTCGGGTCCCAATCGAATTGCTCGTAAGTTTGGCTCGCAGTTCCAATGGACAAGTTGAATATTATTATTCTTTCTTGACCGATATCACCGAGCGTAAAAAGGCAGAATCTGAAAATAAAAGATTAATGGAAGCAGAGAAGATACATTCTAAAGATCTGCAATTGGTAACTGAAAATCTCACAACTTCTAACAAAGCCCTTTTGCAAGCAAGGGACCAAGCTGAACGCAATTCTGCGGAAATTGAAGCCATCATACAAGCAATGCCGGACGCGGTCTATTTCGGCAATGAAAATGGAATTACTCGCTGCAATGCCCGAGCGCTTGAAATGTTAGGGGCTTCTTCACTTAGAGACCTTCAAGACCATATTGGCGAACTAGGCGCAAAATTCAGAGTCCGATATCAAATGGACCGTAATAGCCCACTTGTCGAACCAGAGAATCTGCCCTTCACCCGTGGTCTAAAGGGTGAGGTCGCGATGCTGGATACCTGGGCTACTAAAGGAAGTACAGGAGAAGATGTTTACATTCGAGGTAATGCTGCACCAGTAATTGTGGATGGCAAAGTTATCGGCGCTGTGGCCGTAAATATCGACATCACCGAGCGCAAGCAGAATGAAGAGGACGTAAATCGACTAAACCGCGAACTGAAAGCTATAAATGAATGTGATAAGGTTATAGTTCATGCCAATGACGAAAAGGAACTCTTGTCTAATGTATGCCAAATATTATGCATCACCGGCGGGTATCGGATGGCATGGATTTCTTCCGTCGAGCATGATGAAGCTAAATCCGTGCGTCCGTTAGCCTGGTGCGGTGATAAAGGGTACATCGCCAATGCAAATATCACCTGGGCTGACTCGGAGCGAGGTCGCGGCCCTGCCGGATTAGCCATACGCACTGGAACAACGCATTTTTTCCAGGATTTTTCTTTAGAGCCAGCAGCGGCCCCATGGCGTAAAGCAGCGGCATCACAGGGTTATCGTTCTAGCATTGCAGTGCCTCTTAAAGATAACACGGGTGGTGTATATGCTTTGTTTTCGTTGTACTCCGCAGAACCTAATCATTTCAACCCTTCTGAAGTCAGTTTATTGGAGGAATTAAGCGCTGATATTTCTTTCGGCATTATTAGTCTGCGAGAAAGGGTTAAACGCATTCAAGCAGAAGATGCGCTGAGGCAGCGTAGTGCAGAGCTTGAAGCGTCAAACAAAGAACTGGAAGCTTTTTCGTATTCTGTTTCCCATGACTTGAGAGCCCCATTAAGGAGCATTACTGGTTTCAGTGCTGTCCTCCTGGAAGATTATAAAGATGAACTGGATACCGAAGGGAAATCATATCTAAAGAAAATATCGGATTCCGGTGAGCTAATGGGGCAACTTATGGATGACCTGCTCAAATTGTCCCGGGTCACGCGAAGCGATTTAAATCTAGAAAAGTTAGATCTGAGCGATATGGCCCGGAAAATTGTTGACGAACTGCGGAAAGATGAACCGAAGCGGAAAGTGAAAGTTACAATTGCCCCCAATATGACCGCAAACGGCGATAAGAATCTGCTGGGTTTAGTACTGCAAAATTTATTGGGTAATGCATGGAAATACAGCAGCAAGACCTCAGAAGCGCGAATTGAAATGGGCACTGTAGAGCATAACGGGAAACGAGCCTATTTTGTCCGCGATAACGGAGTCGGATTCGACATGACCTACGCCAATAAACTATTTCAGCCTTTCCAGCGTCTCCACAAAGCAACAGAATTCGCTGGTACCGGTATTGGTCTGGCAACGGTGCAACGCATCATCCGGCGCCACGGCGGAGAGGTTTGGGCTGAAGCCAAAGTGGGCGAAGGCGCCACGTTTTACTTTACATTAAATTAGTTGCCGGTGCATTAAAAGGCTATAATTGGAAAGGAGCGGCAATAAGAAAATGCAGCTTCGGGAAGAAATATGAAACGATTTGTAATTTTACTGGTTGATGACGAAGCACGCATTATTAATTTTCTGAAGACTAAACTCAAGTTGTTATCTTATGAAGTAATACTCGCAAGTAATGGAGTCGAAGCTCTGGAACAGATTCAAGGGCAGGAACCTGATTTGGTGGTGCTTGATGTCATGATGCCGAAGAAAGATGGGTTTGAAACTCTGAGAGAGCTGCGAACTTTCTCACCGGTGCCGGTGATCATGCTCAGCGCCAGAGGCGACGATTCCGATAGAATCAAAGGACTTGGACTAGGAGCTGATGATTACATAGCGAAACCTTTTAATCCTGACGAACTGGTCGCCAGGATCGAAGCGATTAGAAGGCGGTTGAGCTCGTTGGAACGAAAGAATACTCCCCGAGAACTCGTCGTTCAAGGACTGAAGATTAATTTTGATGAACGTATTTTGGTTGTTCGAGGTAAAGAAGTAAAGCTGACTCGGATTGAGTGGTTATTGTTGAGTGAACTGGCTATCAATGCAGGACATTTGATGACTTATTATGACTTATTATCGGGCATTTGGGGTCCTGAATATCGGGATG
>JBEKCX010000429.1:0-2694 GCA_050014655.1 Occallatibacter sp.
TCTGTGGCAGTGAAGCGCGGTCGCGCGTGGAGCGATTGACGCCGCGCAGCGCCTCGGCTGGCTGCGCATGGGACGCCAGCCACGCCGGCGCCGTGCCGAACAGCATGCCGGTGGCCAGCGAGATGAGGAAGGCAAAGCCCAGCACGGGCAGCGAGGGACTGGCCGCGATTGGCAGGTTTGCGGCGCCGGGAAAGACGAGGTCGAGAATCGCTCGCGCCCCGGCATAGGCAACGGCCAAACCGGCCAGACCGCCCATGCAGCTCAGTAGCAAGCTCTCGGTGAGCATCTGGCGAACGACGCGGCGGCGTCCCGCTCCCAGGGCCATGCGCACGACCACTTCAGCGCGGCGCGTGGTGGCGCGCGCCATCATCAGGTTGGCGATGTTGGCGCAGGCGATGAGCAGAACGAAGGTGGAGAGGATCATAAGCATCTTCAGGCTCGCGCCCGCTTCCTGCTGCACGTTCTGAATGCCGCCGCCAGCGGGCACGATCACAACGTGTTGTTTGGCGATCTCTGACGCCGCTAGGTCTGGACGCGTGGCCAGCCACTGCCGCAGCGCCACAGAGAGCTTCGTCTGCACGGAGCCGATGTTGGTTCCGGGGCGCACTCTGCCCAGCGGATAGAGCCAGTTCGTATCCGCGTGATGCAGGATGCTGGCTGGTCCACTGAGATAGGGTTCGGTCGCGAGAGGCACCCAGAAATCGGGAGGCGCGTCGGTGACGCGATCACCGAAGAAGCCGGGGGGCGCAACGCCGGCGACGGTGAAAGGCTTGGCTTGAATGAAGATGGTCGATCCCACGATCGAAGAGTCGGAGGCAAACTCCGTTTGCCAAGTGCGGTAGCTGATCACCGTTACGGGAGGCGCCGAAGACGTATCGTCGCTCTCGCCGAAGACGCGCCCCGCATAGGCTCCCAGGCCCAGTGTGGAGAAGAAATTGCCGGAGACGAATTGGCCGTGCAGCGATTTAGACTGCGACTCTCCGCGGCGCACGCTCCACTGCAACTGTCCGGCCCGCACCGCGGCCAACTGCTCGAACTCCGGCGCGGAGTTCTTGAGGTGCAGATAGGCATCGTAAGAGAAGATCGCGTAGTCCCCGTTATCGTTTTGAAAGCCGCCGTCGACGCAGCAATCGTCGGTGTCGCCGATGCGATAGAGCTGAGCGGGATTGGCGACCGGGAGCGAGCGCAGCAGAATGCCGTGGACCAGCGTGAAGATGGCGGTGTTCGCGCCGATGCCCAGCGCAAGCGTCAACACCGCAGTCAACGTGAATCCCGAAGCACGGCGAAGCTGGCGCAGTGCGTAACGCAGATCGTGAAGCACGTTTTGGAGCAGCATGATTACGCCTCCACTTCTTCTTCCAGCTTCTTCAGCTCCTGCTCACTGACGACCTTGCCGTCGAAGAGATGCACCTCGCGCTGGGCGTGCTTGGCGAAGCGCGGATCGTGGGTAACCATGCAGATGGTCGAGCCCTCGCGGTGCAGATCGGCGAGCAGGTGCATGACGGCCTCGCCGTTCTTGGAGTCGAGGTTGCCGGTGGGCTCGTCGGCCAGCAGAATGGAGGGCGAACCGGCCAGGGCGCGAGCCACGGCCACGCGCTGCTGCTGGCCGCCGGAGAGCTGCGCCGGATAATGCCTCATGCGGTGCGCCATGTTGACCCGCTCCAGAGCATCCTTGACGCGCTTCCTGCGCTCCGCCGAGGGCATCCCGGCGCGATAGGTGAGCGGCAGCTCGACATTTTCCTCGACGGTGAGATCGCCGATGAGATTGAAGCTCTGGAAGATGAAACCGATCTCCTGGTTGCGGATGCGCGAGCGGTCGCCGAATTTCAGGTTCTCGACCGGCTGGCCGTTGAGCAGGTACTTACCCGCGGTGGGCGTGTCGAGCAGGCCCAGAATGGAAAGCAGCGTGGACTTGCCGCAGCCCGACGGACCGCTCATGGCCACGTACTCGCCGCGCGAGATGGTCAGGTGAACTCCGGAGAGCGCGTGCGTCTCCACTTCGTCGGTGTAGAAGATCTTGGTCAGGTCTTCGATTTCAATCAGCTTGCCGTTGGTTTCCATTCCGTCCCCCTCGTAGTTTTCAGAGATCAGAGATCAGAGATCAGAGATCAGAGATCGATTGTCGGTTTTGAATGGTCAGTAGTCAGTGGTCGTGGGCATTTTCTAATCCCTGACCACTGACCACTGATCACTGACGACTGTCTTTACTCCAGCCGGATGCGGTCCACATTGTCCCAGCGCGACATATCGGAGAGGATCACCGTGTCGCCTTCCTTCAACCCTTCGAGCACCTGAATGCTGTTGACCGAGGCGCGGCCCACTTTGACCGGCACGCGCGTGGCGCCCTTGCCGTCGGGGTCCTCCTTGAAGAGGCTGAGCGTGGAGTTCTCGTTGCCCAGCGCCGGCCGCCCCACGTAGAGCACATCCGTCATGCGCTCCAGATCGATGGTCCCGTCCACGCTCAACTGCGGCACCGCGCCCGGTGGGAGCGGCCCATCCAGCGTTACATCCACCGTGCGCGTCCCGTTTACAACGGAAGGATCGATTCTGGTAACGTGGCCGGGAATGATGCCGTTGTGCGTGTCGATGGAGGCCGGTTGGCCGATCTGGATGTCGCGCGCCTGGGTCTCGGCGATCTGCAGAGCGGCCTTGAGCTTGTCGCGTTGAATCACCTCCGCAACCGAGGTTCCCGCG
>JBEKCX010000430.1:0-2702 GCA_050014655.1 Occallatibacter sp.
TCCGTGAAAGACGTTCAGGATGTGAATGATTCCCCGTTTCTTGCGGTAATAGATCAGGTATTTGCCGGCCAAGAAGCTGGAGACGCCGAGCGCGATATCATCGCGCTTTCGGCCCACAGATGGATAGTCGCCCAACAAAGCAAAACGCTCCTCGATTGATTCCAATAGCCTGTCTGCAACATCCACTCCGGCACGCCTGGCCCAGTAGACAAAAATCTCATCCAAATCCCGTTGGGCCTTTTTCGAAACATGAAATCGCATTATTCGCTTGCAGCTTCCTGGAGCAACCGGCGCCCCCTAGCTTTCACTTCAGCCGTAAGTCTGGCAAGACCCTCCCGGCCTTCGTACGCAGTGTATTCACCCCGTTCGATCTCGGCGATACCTTCCAGGACGGATTTGCGAATAGCTTCGGCTTGAATCGCAGTCAGGTCGGTCAGCACGTCCTCGACGGTGGGGGCTGCAACGCGCAGGGCGCGTTGATCGTCGAGCTCCATGCGGCGCAGGGCCTCGCGCACAACCTCGCTGGCATTGTTGTAGCGGCCGCTCTTGACCCTTGCCCGCACGTACTCCGCAAGGTGGTCCGTTACCGAGACGTTCATCTGATCCATGGAATTCTCCTTCAGTTCAAGGGCTCGACGACTTGCTTGGAGAATACGCTTGTCAGTCCTGTATGTCAAACATTGACATACATTGGGCGCGCGAGGTTTCTCCCCATCTCCGTGCTTCACCGTTGCTCACTCGGATGCATCCACAGCCGCAAACCCGCCGCAAGAGGATACACTCACCACATGCAGCCTCGCACCACAGCCCGCGTGAGTCTGACGGCACTGCTTGGCACACCGGTGACCGATGCGCAGGGCCATCTGCGCGGGCGGCTCAAGGATATTGCGGTGGCCACGGGCCCGGATGCGGGCAAGGTGGCTGGGCTGGTGCTCAAGACTCGCGACGGACTGTGCATTGTGCCCTCGCAGGACGTGATGGAGACGCCGGCCGGCACGCTGGAGCTGCGCTCCTCCGGCGCACTGGTTCCGCTGAAGGACGAGGGCAACTACATTTACCTGCAGCAGGACCTCGTCGACCGGCAGATCATCGACATTCATGGCCGCAAGGTGGTGCGCGTGAACGACGTGGACCTGGAGTGGCTGGGGCGCGGCGCGGCGCACCTTTTGCGGGTAGCCGAGGTCGAGGTGGGGCTGCGCGGAGCCTTTCGCCGGGTCTTCAAAGGGCTGCTGCCGCGCGCCACTCTGGAGACGCTCTCGCGCAAGTTTGGGGCCAGCGGCATTCCCTGGCAGTTTGTCGACGTGATCGAGGTTGATCCGGCGCGGCGCGTCAAGCTGCGCATCGAGTACGCGCGGCTGGCCGAGATGCACCCCTCCGACCTAGCCGAGATTCTGGAAGACCTGGCGCCCGCCGAACGGGAGGCCGTCTTTACTTCGCTGGATGAAGAAGTCGCCGCCGAGGCTCTCGAAGAGGTCGATCCCAAGATGCAAAAGGCCCTGCTGGAGAAGCTGGGCGAAGAGCGCATCGCCGACATCGTCGAGGAGATGGACCCCGGCGCGGCCGCCGACCTGCTGGGAGAGCTCTCCGAAGAGCAGTCCGACGCCATTCTCGAGGAGATGGAGCCGGAAGAGCGGCAGGAAGTGGAAGAGCTGCTGGAGTTCGACGAGAATTCGGCTGCCGGCTGCATGACCACCGACTTCGTCTCTGTGGGCAAAGAGGGGACCGTGGCTCAGGCGGTACAGGCTTTGCGCAACTTCGACGGCGACCCGGAGAGCGTGACCGAGATTTATCTGCTGGACGAAAAGCGGGTGCTGCTGGGGGCCGTCTCGCTGGCGCGGCTGGTGATGGCGCTGCCGGAGACGCGGCTGGCGGTGCTGGCCGAGCCCCGCGTGCTCTCCTGCCCGGCCGATCTGCGCCAGGACGATCTGGCCGAGATGTTCGACAAGTACAACCTGCACGAGCTGCCGGTGGTGGACCTGCAGAGCCGCATGGTGGGCGTGGTGCAGGCCGACCACGTGATCAGCTTCCTGCGCGAGAAGCTATAGGCCCGCGGCTGAAGGTGTGTTATCCTCACTGGCAATCGACAACCATAAACCTGCTCAGCGAAACCGATTGCATGGGAGCCTCCCGGCGGTAGGCTCCACGGGGCGGGGCTCTGGATTGGAGGAAGAATGCGGCCGAAGTTCTATGGCACCGTGCCCACGCCGTATGAAATTCCTCCTCATCTTCTGCCGGAAGAGAAGCTGCCAAAGACCCCCCTCCCTATCACTCTGTACGCCGCCTACCGTTTCATGTGGGCCGGGATTTCCTTCTTGCTTGCCCTCGTCCCCTGGGGGAGACGAGACCTCGAATTCGGTCATTTCCTGTTCGCGCATCCCAAGGTTGTCATCTTCCTGCTTCCCGGGTTCTTACAAATGCTTATGCCGCCGCTCGACACTGCCGGCGTTTGGTCGAGGGATGCCTTTGTCCAAGTTCTTCCCTTCCTGTTCTTGCTGGCCGCGATACTTTATGCCGCCATCGCATGGAATCTGCTGGCCCTGTCCCCGAAGTGGCGCGAGTTGGCAATTCTCGCGTCTGGAATAAAGGTAGCTGAGATGGCGATTGGCTTGTTGTTTGGACTTGCCGACGCCGAGCATCCTCCTATGCCCATTGCGACGCAGCTCACACTTCTTCTTGTAGGGAGCTGGAACTTGCTGGTCTTT
>JBEKCX010000431.1:0-2706 GCA_050014655.1 Occallatibacter sp.
ATGTGTCCTCGGAATCCACACCGGAGGAAAAGGCGACAGCGCTATTTACCTCCAGCGTGAAAAGCGCAAAGCAAGCGAGTCAGATTGCAAATCCAGATGCACGAATCGGGTTCGCTGAAGAAACTGATCTGCCGCGATTAACAAAGTATGCTGAGTGTCTCGCCGGGATCATGAATGGTGACAGTCCGAAGTTCATAAGGAACTTTTGGGAATTCGGAGTCGGAAGTCGCCTCTGGGCGTTTCTTCAATCAACAGTTCCAGACGGAGTCAAGGTCGGCGGACTCGAATCAGTGATTTTCTTTGACGAGGACGCCGGGCATCTGCGCGAAGAAGCAGCTATTCGCAGGGAAAAACTCCATAATGCCGACGAGCGCGGCAATGCCGTGTGGGGACGCCCTGGTGTAGCAGTTAGTCAAATGTCGTCACTTCCAATTTCTCGCTATTTCGGGAATAAATACGATTCCAATGTTGCCACGATTGTTCCCAAAGACTCTTCCAATTTGCCAGCCGTTTGGGCCTTTTGCACTGCACCTCAGTTTTTCGAAAGTGTTCGAGCTCTTGACCAAAAGCTGAATGTGACCAATGCCACATTCGGTAAAGTTCCCTTTGATCTGGCGCACTGGCAGAAGGTGGCGGCGGAAGAATACCCGCATGGTTTGCCGAAGCCGTTTTCGAGCGATCCGACGCAATGGCTGTTCAACGGACATCCCAGCGGTTCAGACCAGCCGCTGCAAGTGGCCGTGGCGCGGTTGCTCGGCTACTTGTGGCCGCGCCAGACTGGTTCGAGCTTTCCCGATTGCCCTACGCTCGGATCGGATGGTTTGGAAAAGCTTGCGGATGACGATGGCATCGTGTGCCTGCCGTCGGCGCGGGGTGAACCTCCGGCAGCGGAGCGGCTGCGCAAATTCCTCACGGCTGCCTTCGGCAAAGATTGGAAACCGCACACGGAACTGGAACTGATCCGCGCCAGCGGTTCAGAGGCGACGGACATGGAAGAATGGTTGCGGAACGATTTCTTTGAGCAGCATTGCGAGCGATTCCATCAGCGCCCGTTCATCTGGCACATTTGGGACGGCCGCAAGCGGGACGGTTTCCACGCGCTGGTGAATTATCACACCCTGGCCGGCGGCGAGAAGGGCCGGCGGACACTGGAGAGCCTGACGCACAGTTACCTGGGCGAATGGATCACCCGGCAGAAGGACGGCATCAAGCGCGAGGAAGAAGGCGCGGACGAACGTCTGGCGGCTGCGCTGGCCCTGAAAGAAATCTTGGAAGGCATCCTTGACGGCGAACCGCCCTACGACATTTTCGTCCGTTGGAAACCATTGGCCCAGCAAGCCATCGGCTGGAATCCCGACATCAACGACGGAGTGCGGATGAACATCCGTCCATTCCTGGCGAGTGACATTCCCGGCGGCAAGAAAGGCGCCGGCATCCTCCGCGCCAAGCCCAACATCAAATGGGACAAAGACCGTGGCAAAGAGCCGCACCGTGCCAAGTCCGAATATCCGTGGTTCTGGAACGGCACCAATTTCACCGGCGACCGCGTGAACGACGTGCATCTAACGATCGAGCAGAAACGCAAAGCAAGAAAGGACTGACGAACGTATGAACAACACAAACATTCCTGGATCGAAATGGTGGAAGTTCGACTTTCATGCCCACACCCCCGAGTCCGACGATTACTCGGATAAGGCAGTCACCCCGACGGAGTGGCTGTTGGCGTTCATGAGGAACAAGTTTGATGCAGTCGTCGTCACGGATCACAATTCGGGCGAATGGGTTGACCCGCTGAAGGCTGCCGCTAAAGAACTGATGGAACAGCAGCACCCGGAGTTTCGCGAACTTGCAATTTTCCCTGGCGCTGAAATGGCAGCCAGCGGCGGCATTCACATCTTGCTTGTCTTGGACCCCACCAAGGGCACTTCCGACGTTGCGAGGTTGATTGGAGCCTGCGCTTACACCGGCGACCGGGGCGACCCTTCCGGGCGCTCGACCATGTCACTTGAACATATTCTCGAAGCGGCGCACGAGCAAAAGGCCATCGTCATCCCGGCGCATGTGGACGGCAAAAACGGATTGTGGGGTGCGCCAGACTACGGCTCCCAGCTCCATGCCTTAAATAACCGAGAACTCTTCGCGATTGAGCGGTTGTCGAAAAGCTCAACGCCGCCTTCAGCGGCAACCGCAGTGAAAAAGGCGTTTGCCGAAGTGGTTGGTTCAGACAGCCATGGAATGGCAGAGGTCGGGCGGGCGTTTACGTGGGTCAAAATGGGTCAGCCGACGCTGGAAGGACTGCGTTTGGCCCTGCTGGACGGGAATCTGTCCCTTCGGCGCGGTGAAGAGTCGCCGGGCGACCCGAACGAATCCCAGGCAACACAAATGATAGAGCAGTTCGAGGTGAGCAAAGGCAAGTTCGTTGGCATGGTGCAGCCGTTCGTGGTCGCCTTCAACCCTTGGATGAACGCGCTGATTGGAGGGCGCGGCACTGGAAAGTCGTCCCTCCTGGAGTTCATGCGGATTACGCTGCGCCGCGAAGGAGAACTGGATAAATTTCTGGAATTGGCCTCGGAATTCAAAAGCAAATATGCGGCTGAGTGGGCAGGCCGCGCGGTGGGCGGGTTGCAGACCGCCGACACGCAGTTCAGACTGATTTATAGAAAAGACGGCCAACGCTACCGAATCAGTTTCGCGCGAAACGGGTCG
>JBEKCX010000432.1:0-4141 GCA_050014655.1 Occallatibacter sp.
CGAGCAATTATGGGAGTTAGTTAGAATCCCGAATAATGCAAGATAATGCCGGAATCGCCTACAACAAAGACATCAGATGCCGAACTGCCCCAGACCTTTATAAGATTAGTTGTCACCCCGCTGGAAACACTACTCCACGTCTTGCCATCCCAGCGCAAGATAGTGCCCCCATTTCCCACTGCAAAAACATTGTTTGGAGAACTTCCCCAGACACCATAAAGATTTTCCGTTGTTCCACTATCTAAAATAGTCCACGTTTTGCCATTGTAATGCAAGATGAAGCCATCATTTCCTACGGCAAAAACATTGTTTGAGGAACCACCCCAGACATCCCAAAGATCTTCCGTTGTGCCACTCTTCACTATCGTCCACGCTTTGCCATCGTAATGTAAAATTATACCCCCACTTCCAACAGCGAAAATATCGTTTGCCGAACTGCCCCAGACATTGTGAAGATCTTCGTCAGTTATGCTCTCACTTTGGTTCCAAACTTTCCCATTAAAATGCAGAGTTGCTCCAACATTTCCCACAGCGAAAATATCGGAGTCAGAATTTCCCCAAATACCATTAAGGAGGGCCAGTGTACCCATATCCATCCGATTCCAAACCTTCCCATCAAAACCCGAGATTGTGTTGATACCCACAGCGAAAACACGTGATGAGGATGTCCCCCAAACTCCCCAAAGATCATTCGTCGTTCCGCTGGAAGTGTTAGTCCATGTTTTGCCGTTGTATTTAAGAATTGTACCTAAACCACCCACGGCGAAAACATCAGAGCCGGAAGATCCCCAGATGTCCCAAAGAGGAACTGGATAGGAAGATGGGTTTTCCTGAGATACCCACCCAGCAGTATCTGCAATGTTCGTTGGGCTTGAAGTTGAACTGGAATAGTGAGATGGAGTGGCACAACCGATTATTGTAGAAGTACTCAAAGTTAGTATTATCAACATTATCATTAATTTTTTCAAAGTTATTCCCCCCTAATTATTAATACGGGAATAAAAGGAAAACTTTGCACTAATTTTAGGGATAAGGTTACTCAGTTCGTCGGTTTCGCCGGGGTTCTTTCTATTTCGCCCCCTCGTAAAACTGGGATGATTGCAAGAAATGTAATGACACCAAGAATAAGACAAGCACGGTTAACCGCTTCCATGAATAACGGAATTTCGTTGGAATTTATAAGCTGTGTTCCGCTGACTATGTTAGAAAGTTTGTTATAAGGTATTATCAACGTCATCAGCATCAAAGAAAATGGCACACTCAGAACACCAGCCGTTTGGCTGATTGTATTCTTGATACCACTGGCTACCCCACGCCTCTCTGGAGGGACTGAGCCCATTATCATGCTTGTGTTGGCGGGAGCGAATAATGCTAATCCAAAACCGAATAACAGTAGACTTATCAGGACGGTACCATAAGAAGACCTTTCACCTAACGTTGAAAACCATAATAATGCGGCACCATCAAAAGCTAGACCCAGCGAAGTAAATAGCCGACCGCCATATCTATCTGCTAACCTACCACTGAATGGATTTAGAACAAAGATTAATATATCCATAGGAATAAGAGACAGCCCCGTTTTTAAGGGGCTATAACCCAATACAAGTTGAAGATATAAGGAACGAAAAATGCAATTCCGCCACCCAGGATGGCAATATTACGTCCTGAAGAAGGGTCTCCGATAGTTAAAGCAAGTAGAATCGTTGCCAAACCGATGCAATATAATATAGCACCTGCATAATCGAATTTTTGTCCGACGTTTTTAATGCCAATCTCTTTTAAGCGTAAATAGCCCCAAATAGTTCCAAAAATTCCGATGGGGACATTAATAAGAAACATCGACCGCCATCCAAAATACGTTATCATCACGCCGCTCAGAGTATAGCCAGCGACGGCGCCGAAATTTGACGCCATCATATTTGTTCCAAGCCCTGTGGCAAGTTCCGCTTTGGGGAAAGCGTCCGTGACAATAGCCGCACTATTCGTCACTAACAAAGCGGCACCTGAACCCTGGATAAATCGGAAAATTATTAATTGTTCACCAGTTCGGGACAGTGCACAAAGAAGCGAACCAATGGTAAATATGACAAACCCAAGATTATAAAGTCTGACTCTGCCATACAAGTCCGCCAACCGACCGAACATAATCAACAGTATAGTTAGAATAAGTTTATAACCTGTGATAATCCAAACCCCTTCAACGAGGTTGGCGTGTAAATTTTGCAAAACCGTGGGCAATCCTATTACTACGATGCTTCCATCCAAGGCAGACATAAAACTGCCAACCGATGTAACGGATAGAGCCACCCACTTGTAATCCATTTTTAATTTCATTAAAACATCACGTTCTTCTTTTTGTTGTGTATCATGTTGAAATTAAACTGATTCAGTTTTCAAAACTTATTAAAAATGAAGATGGCATGGGGTATGTAGCCAAGCCATCTTCATCGAAGAGAGAATGATGTTTCGAGCATCATTTCCCCCAAAGGATAACAGCTATTATTTATCGAGTCAATACTTAGTTGCTTGTCCATTTCCCATACCAAACCATTAAGGGGTATTGCCAAAGAAAGTCCGAGGGAAATTGAAACATTATTTCTGGCATGATACAATTTCGCTATCAAACGCCCAGGTCCCATCACTCCCCGCTAAACTAATTTCAATTTATTGGAAGGAGAAGGAATAATGACTATTGGTTTTGATGCCAAAGGTTTACAGCATTCTTATGATTTATATATCAACCATCTTATGAAAGAAACGGCTAGAAATAAAGGAGTAAAACCCTCTGAAATCAGCGAAAAGGACCAGATTTTATGTGTGAGCGTTGCCTTGTTAGCGACAATAGAATCGAACAATAAGAAAATTGAGTCACAGTTAAAAGAAAGAGGGCTCATCTAATTTTCTTTTTACCAAAGTTATCGTGGGATTTGCACTTAGAAGGTCGAAAAAAGGAGCACTTATGAATCGCAACGAACTGGCTCACGAAATATATGCCACATCTCATATAAGTGGTTTTTTCAAGTTACGTTCGGGAAAAGTTTCCCGAGAGTATTTTGATAAATATCTTTTTGAATCAAATCCAAGGCTTCTAAAAGAGATAGCAAAAAACATGAGTAAATTCATACCGGCAAACACAGAGATATTAGCTGGCTTAGAGATGGGTGGCATCCCTATCGCAACCGCTTTGTCTCTTTTGACTAATATACCGGTAATATTCGTCCGCAAAAAGGTAAAAGATTACGGTACTGGCAAATTGGCAGAAGGAATAGAGGTAGGAAATAAACAAGTGTGCATTATCGAAGACGTAGTGACTACCGGCGGGCAAATTTTATTAAGCAATGCCGATCTTAAACAACTCGGTGCAAAAACCAACGATGTATTGTGCGTCATACAACGAGGCAATAGGAGTCGAGATTTCCTAAAAAAGGAAGGCTTGGAATTGCTTCCTTTATTCACTATGGATGAACTGGAGAAAAACTGAAAGGTATAACAAATATCGGGATATTCGTCCGATGAAACGCACAATTCCATATTGAAATGACTTCGGTATCGCAAAAATATAAATAGGACAGCAAATAATGAAAGATGAAGTTAAAAATATATGGAATGCCAACGCCGAATTTTGGGATGGCAATCATCCGACTCGCAGGACTTGCTTAGTGGGCGCATCAATTCGAATTTATATTTGCAATTGAGACATTGGTATTCACAGATTGGCAATCTTTCCGTCTTCATTCTAGTGCGGGACTGATAATGAGTCAAGGCATTCTCATTGTTTATCCGGTTCTCTCTAGCCTTTGAACATTCATGGTATGTCAGCACAAGATCGCCATGTTCGACATTGACACGGAACAAAAATGTATTTTTGGCATTGGAGAAGAGGAGTCGACTCCTCTACCAAATGCGTGATTCTTAAACCCAATAGGGAATCAATCGAAAGCACAGGAGCCTTAACAATTCCTGCAATTGCCATTATCTCGTCATAGTGTCTGCAATTTACCGACTTTTTTAAGCACATTTCAAACGAATTTGGTGAACTTCGCATGATAAGTAAAATTTAATAGATTTGTAAGCATTTAAATTCTAGTTTCCTGACGTTTACATATTGAAACATAAAAAATGGGGTGTATAGTGAAATAAA
>JBEKCX010000433.1:0-3949 GCA_050014655.1 Occallatibacter sp.
CGCACCATCGATAACCTCTCGAATCTCGCCACGGCATTCACCAGCTGCTTTTAGGCTACCACGATCGTTACCATTAGTGCCAAAACCATGGAACAGCCCTTCTCCAAAAAGAACTCGAGTTGAAGCTTCGGCGATTGCTAAAGCGCAAGTATCCGTATCCATTGCGATGGTTTCCACCCCTTCAATACCATCTCTAACCATGCAGGTTACTGCACACGACCCACCATAACCAAGACCAATAACTGAAATTTTAACAGGCTTTAAGGAAAAACTTGACCTTCCCAAATTATAATAATCCTCTTATTATTCATATTAATCCCGAACAGATAATTTTGTTTCGTTCCAACAACTAACTTTCTTGAATTTAAATGTTTTTTCTTGCCCACTGCACATACACATTGCCCAGCGGCCAACCAGCCGGCCTACCGGTGCGAAGTAGGCCCCAATAAAGGCGCAAACGGGCCAACCCCCCAAGGGGGTAAGAACGGGCAGCAAAACAGGGAGTGGCGACGTCATATTAATAAACCAAATTATGCCGGTTTTTTATTTAATAGAAATGTTTTTTGACACTTTTTCAACTCGTTTGACGTATTTTGTGGACTTCTTGCCTATATCTTCTATTGCAGGTATTGGAGGCAACACGAAGTCAACTAATTTTTGAAAGTTTTCACCAGACATATCCAACGTTTGAAATTCGGAAGACGGTTTTCCCAATAGATCCCAATAAGGTTTCCAAAAACTTGCTAAATAATTATAAGATTCTGCAAAAGAATCCTTGTTTTTGAGCCACAGATCATTTAACCGACTCTGTGTGCGGTCTCTCATCTCCTTATAGAAATTTATTGTGTAAGCATCAGGCTCATGTGGATACCTTTGGAAAAGATACGCAAAATATGCGGCATATGCATAACTTTGGAAAGCCAGTTTATATTCATCTTGCTCCCAAAAGACATCTGCCAATACACGATAACAATTTGAAATGACTTCATTGTCCCGCTTGTCGGGCTCGGTTTTATATGCCTCTTCCGCTATTTCGATTGATTCTCGACAACTTTTCAAAGCCTTTTCGAAATCTCCAGTTCCTTTACGCCCCAAATACAAATCACCTAAATACCAAAGTGTCCACGGGATATTCCAATTGTCATCATCGGTGTCTGCTTCTTCGAATAATTTCTTAGCCTCCATAACAAGATTCACAGCTTGCTTATAATTGTTGTCAAGGTAGTGATAAGAATCAGCTAGAAACATATCAGTAAGAGCGCGAACATGACGGCTCAATTGGTCCAGTTCAGATTTTTCCCGTCCTAATCCTCCGAGTTTTCGAATTTCTTCCAAGGCACTCCTGACCTTTATCCATTTTGGGGTGTCCTGTTCGTTATAGCCATCAGGATATGAGTGATGATGTGGATATGACTCATGAAATTGCAACAAATTGGCAAGCCATTCCCTGTCATCTTGTGTATTTTGTGTTTTCCACATTTCTAATAGTTTATTGCAGAAAGCAGATTCCTTGTAAACTCCCCACCACCAAAACCCGCCGAAATAAAGGTTTGCAAAGGCTAGATTAGCACTAACTCTGTCCTTTGTATGCGCTTGATGGTATAGCCATTCTATCGCAATGCGTTGCCATTCTGGTTTCTCATATAAATACTGCCGATCATAATTATGTAATTCTTCATATTCTTTCAAACATTTCGAATAAAATTCGGTAGCTTTAAGGTGGTATTCATCCGCCTCTTCTTTCGTTGATATACTCCTGCCGTAGTCTGCGATTGTGGCATGCATCGTAAACATGTTATCATCGGCCTCTTCCCCTTTGCGTGAGGCTTCTATCAGTCCGGCGCTTATCAAATATACTAATTGTTCTGTATCCTCTTGTGATACTGCTAACGCTGCCATTTCAGAAAAATCGTTAGGATTGGGACGGAAGTGTGAAATTAGGATTGGGACGGAAGTGTGAAATAGCACGGAGCGCATTTTGTGTATTCGGACCCAAAGCGTTATAACTAAAGTCAATGGCCGTTTTAAGAGACCCCTTCGTATTTGTTATTCCAATACGTACCCCCGCTTCCTTCAATCTTATAATTGCTTGGTGAATAATTTTTTTATTATTGAATAGATTTTGTTTGGCAAGGTATTTACCCAAAATAGCTAGTGCCAGAGGAAGAGCGCTAACCTCTCTAACTAACTCCGAAGCCGCAGAACGTTCAGCTTTGACTACTTCCGGGGCAATTTGTTCTAGTAATTTAATGCCATCTTCTTCAGTAAGGTCGTCTAGCCTAAATACCGTTACATCATCGGAAATATCAATTGCCACAGAGTCAAATTAGTTGTTGGGATATTTAATGCTTCAGGCGCACACCACCTGCTCAATACGTACCCGAGCGAATCGATTTGATTATAATCTTTACCGAGGTTAGCCCAGAGCACGCCACCGGTGAATTTAGTTAAAATATCTGTATCATAAGCCAATTTGTTCGCTATCGTGGTTTTACCAATACCTGGAACTCCCCGGATACAGATCGGAGCAGTTTTTTCATTAAGTAATTCTTTTTTTATTTCTTCCAATTGTTTTTCCCGACCCGTAAAAATATATTGTTCATTTGGTGCCTGGTTGAACGGTTGCTGTATTGTGCCAACTTTAGATTCAATTTTTTCAAATAATGCTCCAAGAAACGCCGCTGCAACACGAGACGCGTAAGGTTGCCATAGCTTATCATCTGGCCGAACGCCCGCGTAGTCGGATATGCCTCTAATCAAAATAAATTTTTTGTCATTTAGAGCCGCAATTGTTGCAATCGCAATTCCTTCCATTTCAAAACAAATAATATCGTATTTTGAGTTAAACCAATAGTCGCGTATTGTCGGGTCGTTTACATTCATATTGGAACTTCCGATGTTCCCAATTTTAATTTCGGGAATACGTTTGTTGAGTTCCTGACACCATGGCTCAGATTCTTTTACCAATGAATTAATGTATTCTTTCCATTCGGCTTTGCCTTCGTCAGAATTTAAGTGCAACATCGTTCGGTCTGCCTTGTTTAGCAAATATATTGGCGTTCCAATTGGTTCGCCCTTGGGCGTAAACGTTTGAACATTATTAACATATTCTAACTTCACATCACTAATATCCAAAACGCTTTTAGAAACAACAACATCACCTAATTTTGTATTGCCGGGTTTTGGATTGTCCGCATCATGAGCTGGTACGCCAGCGGAGCATCCAACAAAAATAAGATAATCTACATTAGGATAATGAGCAATAATGTCCCTCGCATTATTTGCTGTTTCAAATTCTTTATAACCTTTAGACAAAACTACTTCGTGGTAAGTTTCGCAACCATTTTTCGGAACTGCACGCATTCTCCCGACGGTATCGCCCCAATCACCCGTTTTAGTTTGGCCATTTTGCTTTAATAATGACAAAATTGCATCTTCTTCAAATGGTTTAGCCCATAAAACTGCTATCATTTTTCACCTCATTTATAATTCATTCATTGATCTGCTAATACCTAAATCCGACCTTTATTATTACCCGTGCGCGTTCCAACTTGTTTGTTTCTTGCTCCAACGTTTTTGTATCAACCTCTAGCTGGAAATTACCATATTTAAGATTGTTTTTTATTATAATATTTCCATTCCATTCTTTGACATTTCGCTTACCATTGAATTGAATTCTATTTTTTGCTATTCGCCCCAGCTTCCCCTCATGCGAAACAATTGCTGATGTTACCCGCTCTTTGCTTAATCAATCTCGGGCTTGTCTCCTGAGACACTCAACTCCAGAACCTTTAAATACTTATTCTTTTCTTCAGGAAGCAAATTAGATTCTATCACATATATGTATTCATAAATGCTATCGACTGCCTTAATTAGCCATTCTTTATTTAGTTCGAGTTTGGAGTTTAATATCCGCACCATTAAATTCAACTCAACCGAATCTAGTCCC
>JBEKCX010000434.1:0-2714 GCA_050014655.1 Occallatibacter sp.
CGAGCCTCTCCAAGGCTCGCCCGTGTTTCTGGTGGAGACGGGGGAGAATATAACTGCACGGGAAACACGAAATATCCCCAAATGGCCGGGAAGTTCTCTACAAGCATTTCAGCTAAGGTACATAAATTAGGTTAGACCAATGATATCCCCTCTTAGCAATGCTCAATTATTATTAATAAACTAAATACCATACATCCAAGATCCTAAATTTTCTTAATATTTTTGCTCCAACACATTAGCGTGAATACGTTGTACGTATACACATCAATAAAAATCACCTCACTCCCCCCGAAACATGAGGACAATGTCTCACCATATGCCTCCAAGATTATCTACCACCTTGTAATCGGGCTTTTCCTTCTTCCTCTGTTAATACAACACAGCCTACTCAACACACAAACGGTTTCTTTATTGTGTCAAAACGCATGTATTCGTAATGACACTGCAGACATTCCCAAATGTATTTAGCGATATGAGGTAATTCGATATCTTCGTCATTCACTTTCGCGTGGTTCTGTGGTTACTTTTCCATTTAATTCTAAACAAATTCAATTGACAACTATGACCTATAAATCAAGAATCATAATGAAAATACTGCGTTTAAACGAACTACTGAATAGGTAATTATTTTTCCCCTCTAGAGGCGAAAGTATTGATAAATCTGGGGTGGAGAGAATATAATCAAATCCGACTAAACCGTACAAGAGGTTATTATTAATGTGTTATGCGATAACATTAGGTAGCCTTACAGAGTCCAGTAACAAGAATGAGGAATACTTATGACGAAAATACAAAGATGTGATATGCAATGTGCCATTTGTGGGACCACGAGTAAACAAGTGGTTCTTATGTCCACTAATACTTTCGGCGGGTCGCCTGATTTGGATATGAGACCACCTGAAATGAAAAGGTCCACCCTTTGTTTTGATATACAAACTTGCCCTTCGTGTGGGTATTGCGCTCCCTCGATTTCTAAATCTGCAGGTGAACTATCAGCTGTGGTCAATAGCGACGAATACCGACAGCAACTAAGAAACCCGGATTTTCCAAACCTGGCTGATCATTTTTTGAGTTATTCAATACTTAAGGTAAACGAAAATAATCACATTGCGGCAGCGTGGGCATCGTTACGCGCAGCTTGGGTTTGTGATGATAGTGATAATTCGACTAAGTCTGCCGAATATTGTCGAAGGAGAGCTCTGGATCAGTTCGTGAAGGCAGCTGTCAACGGGCAGGAATTTGATGCACCGACAGGCACTAGAGAAGCGTTGATAGTCGATTTATACAGACGAACTGGGCAGTTTGTCGAAGCACGATCTATGTGCTATGAAGGGCTGAAAAATAACCCAGAAGAATATTTGCAAAACATTTTGCTCTTTCAACTGCAACTGATCACAAAACAAGATGTCGCCTGCCATCGGGTTAGTGAGGTTGATAATTCAAAATCCATTTAATTACAATGTATAAATATTTATCTGTGGAGAGGATATTTGGCTATTTTCAATTTTAGTTATGTCAAAAAACTTTTAGAAATGCACCCTTTATCCGAAATAATTATTGTTGATGCTAAGTTTTTCATCAATCACCCTGATTTCAGAACGTGGAAGAACTCTTTAAAATCTCCTGTTTTTGTTATATCAAACATTCTTATTGAGGAAGTATACGCTCTTAAACACCAAAAAAAACCAGAGTCAGCTCAGCTTTTTGAAGATGCCGGTACGTATCTTTTTGGACTTATCAAAGAAGGCCAACTTATCAATGGCCTTTATATCCAAGACGTTGGTTGGTTTGTTGCTTGTCTTGCCGATTCTATCCAGGAATTACAAAAGGCTATGGACATGTTGGGTGCTGTATCCAAAATAGATCTTACGGATAGCAAATTCCTTGTACTCGCTAAAGAGTGCAATATGGAATTTGTTGATAATTCTGTCGTTTTGTTAACCGGTGATCAATATTTAAATATTTATTGTAATTGGTATCAAGTACCTTCTTATTATTGCCAAAGGGAATTACCCGATGACGGTCTCAATTCTTGGTTACTTCAACAAACAGGAACGCCAATTCAAATTGATTGGGACAAAGTATTATTGGATTCGGCGAATAAAAAGGCAATTGAAGCATCAGCCGAGTTAAGCTTGACACTAACTTCTAAAAAATTTATCCACAATTGGCCTTTTAAAAGACAGCATCCTAATCCATATGATCTTAAAAAGATTATTGTCACCTTGGATGTTATTATTGCCGAAGGATATGGAACAATAAGATTGCCTAATGGAATGTTCACGTTCCTCTGGCGTCTGCCATTCCAACCATGGACCTCTGAATTATTGACTAAAGACGATATGCGCGGTGAACCAAGTCCAGAAGATAGGGCGGCTTTGTTGTATTGGGGGCCATCTGCGTCTAACGCCGGCCTGATGACTAGATCGGACCTGGATTTCCTGGGCCATGAGAGCGAAGTCCCGGAGTCAATAATACAGGACCTTCTTCTAAAGATAGGATATTGTGAAGTTCCATATTCAATGCAGTTAAATGGCCTTCCCAGTTTACAAAGCTCCATTTGTCTGATGGAACTATTTTCAAATAGGTACCGTTTTTTACATGAAAAACCCGTGGGAAAGAAAAGAAATACCAGGACAGAATACAATTATAATGATCTGCGCGACTCTCTTAGCCTCTGGTTGTCGACTCACTCCAAAGAAGAGGCTGCTAAA
>JBEKCX010000435.1:0-2716 GCA_050014655.1 Occallatibacter sp.
AGCACATACCACTTGCGCTGGATCTCTTTGGCCTTCGGTACCTTGGTGGTGTTGTTCATAAACTCGCGTTACTCCCTGGTTCTGCCGTCTTCCTTCTCCAGCCCGGCGTCGTACGGAAGAGTTAGCTGCCGTGGTGCGTTCAACTTCCATGCACTCCGCCAAACCTCGCGGCGGAACGCCAATCTCATTGCTCCAGGCCAAGCGGCACAGCGCGTGGCAGGTTGGAGCCAAACGACAGCCCTGAGCCAAAAAACAGCTCCCTGCTCAAACGCGGAAACGCCTCACCGCCCGGAAGTCGCGCATTGCCTGTACAAGCATTGCCTGTGGTTGTGGGGCGTTCAGGGCAGCCGCTGGTGCCAACTGCTCCCGGTCAAGCTGCTCCCGGTCGATCCACCACGATCCGCCCCATCCTGCTGCATCGACTGGACAAGCTCTACCCACAACCGGGCAAACCATGCCACAGACGTGCAGACGCGGGACTGCGCGAGCTTCCAGAATATCCCACCATCCAACCCCGAGTCAACGCGCCACGCCCCGCATGCCTCATTCCCTACCCCGCAATCGCAACCTCCGCCCGCCTGGTCGCGCCGATCCTGTGGAAGACCGTCAGCAGCGCCGCGCCCACCACAACGCTCGACACCGCATCCACCCCCAGCATTCCCGCCAGCCCATGCGTCGTATGGAAGTGCCCATCCACCGCCGTCATGTAGCTGATCGGCAGGTTCGCCGCCGCTGACAGCAGCGCAAACTGGGTCGAAGCCAACGGATTTCCCGTCCCTACGATCTCGTACTCCAGCGACGTAAACGCCGTGTAGTTGATCCCGGTAAAGAAGTCGTACATCAGCACGCCCGCTGCATAAAACAACAGCGTATGCGGCGTCCGGATCAGCCCCAGCGCCGCCGCCGCCCCGCCGAACCCGGTCAGGATGTACACCGTCCGCCGCACATAGCGCGCGCACACCCAGATCCCCGCCAGACACCCCAGCGAGCAGGCGATCGCCATGCCCGGCCCATTCAGCGCCGTCACCCACCGCTCCGGCGTATGGAAGTCCGAGCCCACGCCGGAGAACAGGTTGGTCAGCGCGAAGCACGCCGTCGGCGATACAAAGCAGATCAGCCCCAACACGCATCCTGGCCGCCGGCACACCCGGTACAGGTCCCCGAAGAAATGGCTGAACGTCTCGCGCGCTCCCCGCCTCTTCTTCTTGGGCAGCGGAATAAAGAACAGCAGCACGGTCGGCGCCATCACGGTGAGCCCCAGCAACCCCGCCGCCAGCGGCGCGGCCATCGTCCGCACCAGCACCACCACCAGCGTCGCAAACAGCCCCGCCGCGCCCAGGTTCGCCACGTTGCTCATCCCGCCCACCTGCGAGTAGTGCTTGTCCTCCACCACGTCCGGCATCCATCCGCCGTGCGTATTGCCGAACATTACAATGGCCGCGCACCCCGCCGTCACCACAGCCGTAAACGCCACCAGGTTCCCCGTCAGCATCGTCGAAACGCCCAGGCACACCGCAGCCACTGCCGCGAACGTCAGCGCATACGCCCGCTTGCTGAACCTCACATCCAAAATCGGGCACAGCAGAAACGCCCAGAACGTCGGCGAGAACCCCACCGCCGACACCCACGCAATCTGGCCCACCGAGACGCCCCGCGCGCGCAGCAGGATGGGCAGCGCCGTCGACACAAACCCGTAGTAGAACCCCAGCGGCGCAATCGCCAGTCCCATCGCCCAGGGTGGCAGTTGCCGCCGCATCCTCGTTCCTCCGCCCATCCCTCCACCATACCGCATCACCGGGTAATCGCAGCCCTCAATGCTCAACGGCCAGCCCGGTGCCACCTCTTCGCGTCGTCATTCTGGCGTAGCCAGAATCTCCGTATTGGTCTTTGATCTTGCTCTTGCCGTTGCCTGTTCTCAGCCCACGAAAAACGGGCGAACTCAACCGAGTCCGCCCGTCGCTCTTCCGCTAATCCTCTTTACCTGGCTGCGACCGCCTCTGCCGCGCCGGCCTTCAGCGCCGCAGCCTTGTCCGTTGCCTCCCAGGTGAAGTCCTTGCCCTCGCGCCCAAAGTGCCCGTAGGCCGCGGTCGCCTTATAGATCGGCCGCCGCAGGTTCAGGCTCTCGATGATGGCCTTCGGAGTCAGCGCAAAGTTCGCCCGCACCAGCGCCTCCAGCTTGTCTTCATCCACCGTGCCCGTGCCGAAGGTGTCCACCCGCACGCTCACCGGCTCGGCCACGCCGATGGCGTAGGCCAGTTGCACCTCGCAGCGCTCGGCCAGCCCCGCCGCAACGATGTTCTTCGCCACGTAGCGCGCCATGTACGCCGCCGAGCGGTCCACCTTGGTTGGGTCCTTGCCGCTGAATGCGCCGCCGCCATGACGCCCCATGCCGCCATAGCTGTCGACGATGATCTTGCGCCCGGTCAGTCCCGTGTCTCCCATCGGCCCGCCGATCACAAACCGCCCCGTCGGATTGATGTGGTACTTGGTTCCCGCGTCCAGCAGCTTCGCCGGAATCACCGCCTGGATCACATGCTTCAGAATGTCGGCGCGCAGCTCCTCGTTGCCCACGCTCTCGGCATGCTGGGTCGAGATCACCACCGCGTCCACCCGCACCGGCCTCTGGTTGGCGTCGTACTCCACCGTCACCTGGCTCTTGCAGTCGGGCCGCAGGTACGACATCAGTCCGCTCTTGCGCACCTCGCTGAGCCGCCGC
>JBEKCX010000436.1:0-2718 GCA_050014655.1 Occallatibacter sp.
GCACGTTCCAAAGTTAGTCAAGGAACATTGCAACGGCAAACTACCGAAATATAAGACCAAGCGGATCCGCCAACAAAATTTAGACCAGGAGGAAGATAAGTGAAACAAAATCAACCAGTTACTGCGGACGCGGAGCAACCAGTCATTACAGGCCCGGAGGTTAAGAGTTTGGGAGAGGGCAGGTGGGACGCCAAATACGGCAAGCGATTTTTTATCCTTATTGCTGCCGCATTGTTCCTGGGATATGGCGCGGTCAAACTGGCACAGACGCATCCAGGAAGTCCAATAGGCCTTATTGCAGGCGTGGTGATGGTAGCCGGTTTCTTTATTGTCTATCGAAAGTACATTCATACACCTAAAAAGAAAGCGGGAGAAGCATTTTTAGCGGCCCGGCCAGTAACGATATTTGCCAAGAAAAAATAGGGGGTGCTTTCATGCACTTCAAAGATTATTTAGTGACATTCTATCAGCTAGAATCGGACTTATTCCCAGGTTGGCATGCTTCACCATGGCTAAAGGTTAGCGCCTGCTTTGGCATGTGTCTTGGACTCGCCATGGTAATCAACACAATCATATTCCTGGTAAAACCTGAATGGCAAGACAAAAGTAAGGCTAAAGATAAACCAAACTTAATACCACAAAAGGATATTGCTCAAAAAATTAAAGAGGGGATCCCCTTATCAAAACGCCAAAAAACAGTAGTCGCCTGTATACAGTTAATTTTGACCATTATCCAGTTTATGGAAGCAATTTTAGCCGCCTGCGGTATCGCCGGGGCGACCATGGCCTTAATGCCAATAGTCTTTAATTGGTCACTCATTTTCGCTACGAACTTTGTTGCGGATTTTACCAGAGCAGGTCTTTCAGTGCCATCTCCGATCCTGACCGGAGTGGCGTATGTCTTTGCAGGGTTGGCACCAACCGGTTTTTGCTTAATTGGATTCGCGTCGGCAATATGTCTCGCGGGTAGAATCTTGTTTCTCAATGCCAATAAGTCGGCGCTGAGTTTTTTCGATGTTGGTGTAAAGGAGAACTATGATAAACAATAAGCCTTTGGTGTCAGTGGTAGTCCCCACGTTCAATGAAGAGGACAATATCACGCTGTTACTCACTAAAATCGGCCAGGCTTTGCTTGATTATGCCCATGAGGTAATTGTTGTCGATGATGGGACCGATAAAACTCGCGAGATCGCCATGGAAATGGGTGCAAAAGCGTATCGTGGCGTCCGGTTGGGACTTGGTGCAGCAATTCTTGAAGGCATCCGGCATAGCAGCGGTGATGTTGTGGTGGTTATGGACGCAGATCTTTCCCATTCACCTGGCGATATACCGAGACTGCTTCAACCAGTCCTGCAAGGCGATTACCATATGGCCATCGGCAGTCGCTATGTGAAGGGTGGCGATGTCTCAAATTGGGATAAACACAGAGGTCTCAGCTCGAGAATCAGCGCCGCCATCATGTTCCCTATTTTCGGTGTTCGAGATGCCAATTCCGGATTCTTTGCCTTTCGTAAATCAAAGATCGATGGTGTGAAATTACGCGCTACCTCCTGGAAGATGATGATGGAGGTACTGGTCAAATCAAATGCTAACAAGATAGAGATCCCGATTGAATTTACCGATCGGCAGTATGGTGTTTCTAAAAACAGTTTCAAACAAAAATTACTCCAGGCCAAGCATATGTTTTACCTGGTTGTCTATAAATGCAGACGGTATATCTTTTTCTGTTTTGTCGGCGCCGGTGGGGACGCAACGCACTTTTTAATTCTATGGTCGATGACAAGTTTTGGCCATATCTGGTATATCTGGTCGAATACCGCGGCCATCCTTGTCGCCGGTACACAAAACTACACGGTTAACCATATTCTGACGTTCAGGAAAGATAGAGTGAATAATCGCAACTGGTTTTATGGCTGGGGAAAGTATTTAGTCGTGATGTTGATTGGCGACCTGGGAATACAAAACGCAGTGACTTTTGGATTAACGCACTATGTTCACATTTTTTATATTCTCAGTGCGTTTCTGGCAACAATCGTTTCAGGATTGTTCAAATTTACAATCGTAAAGCGGATTATTTGGGGAAAGAGTAAGAAGGATGTCGCACTTAAAGCGAATAATATCTAACGTGCTTTGTGCTACGCGAGCAGCCTTGAAGAATCGAATTTTTATGTGCATGGCTATCTTCTGCGTAATCGGATTGGTTGTCGGCTGGCTGGCAGGAATAGGCACGTTAAAGTTAGTTCTCTTATTTGCGATAGCCTGCATCGGCATTGGTCTGGAGATTGCCAATCTGACAGTGGAAACCATGATGGATTTAGTTCACCAGGAGGATTGTCCCGAAGTCAAACTGGTAAAAGATGCTTTTAGCGCCATGCCGATATATACCTTCGCAGCGTATGTAGTGAGCTGGCTGGTGCTGGTCCTGCCGGCATTGTGGAAAATGATTGTGAGGTAAGAGAGATAAAAATCATTATGGTTCTAAGCTCGTTGATATCCTTGGTCAATTAGGCGCGATGAAGGTTGGGTAATATGCTTAAGACTAAATTTGAGGACGCTGCCGGGGTCGCTGCCTTGGTGTTTGCCATGCTGGGGACTGTCAGCGTTTTTATCTGGCACTCGCGCACTATTCTCTTTCTTTTTATTGGATTGGCTGTTATTTGTTTTGGGCTGAAAATCTTCCTTGTGCTGCGCGGATTATCTCAGCGCGAAAGGGAAGAG
>JBEKCX010000437.1:0-2747 GCA_050014655.1 Occallatibacter sp.
TGTAATTCAGCTTTCAGAAAAGTTTAAAAAGGAATAATATCAGTGCCTGATCAAAATAAGCAAAGTACTTTTATCAATAATACAGAGAACAAAATCCTCAAAGATAGAATCTCCCAGCTAATTGGTATTAGTAAAGAATTAAAATTCTTGGTAGGTTTCTTCTATTTTTCCGGAATACGTGAATTATACTGTTAGGGGGCACCCAAAACCGGCCAGGTAAGGGCACCTGAAAACCGGCCACTTAAGGTAGAAAAAATATGGCATACTCCATCGAAGATGGAGGTGCTAATTGGGGAACTACCTTAAGATGATAGATGTACAACGAATTAAAGCCCTGCTTGATCTTGGTTGGAGCTATCGAAGGATACAAAAGGAAACCGGCGTTCGCCGGGAAACGATAGCTCGCTACGATTCCCGCCGTGATCCAAATGCGGACACACGGTGCCCGCCGGGAATAGTTCAAAACCGGCCAAAGTGCCCACCGGCAGTTTAGTTGAGCCATACCGTAAAGAAATCGAAGCGGCAATGGCTAAGGGATTGACTGCTCAGCGTATCTGGCAAGACCTCAGAGAAGATTATGGTACCGGCTTCAGTTATTATTCCGTTAAGCGTCTTGTACACGAATTAAAAAAACGCCGGCCGGAAGTAGCTGATGTCATGGAACATCCACCCGGGAAAGAAGCACAGGTCGACTTTTTTGAAGGCCCGCCTACTCTGGATCCATCAACCGGGAAATGGCGTCGTCCCTGGATATTCCGCATGACTCTCTCTTGCTCCCGCCACGGTTATGAAGAAGCCATCTGGACACAGGACCGGCATCATTTTATCCGTGCCCATGAACATGCTTTCGAGGAATTTAGCGGAGTACCAGAGGTAGTCCGCCACGATAACCTGAAAGCGGCGGTGGTGAAAGCCTGCCTCTACGACCCTGATATTTCCGAACTTTATGCGGCATTTGCCCGCCATTATGGCTTTGTCCCGTTACCTTGCAGACCGCGCCATCCCCAAGAAGACGGAATTGCCGAAAGAAGTGGCGGCTATGTCAAGAGTAATGCTCTCAAGGGAAAGCGTTTTAACAGCTTGGATGAACTCAATGATTACCTGGCCCGATGGAACCGTACTATCGCCCGTCTTCGTATTCACGGTACCACCCGTAAGCAGGTATATACCCACTTTCTGGAAGTAGAAAAACCTCAGCTCAAACCACTGCCACAGGAACGATTTGCTCTATTTGAGATTGGCACACGCACAGTCCATCCCGATGGTCATATCCAGGTGGAAGATGCCTTTTACTCCGTACCCTATATGCTGGTAGGCGAAGAAGTCAAAGTCCAATGGGATGAGCATCCTGGTACGTGTCTATGCCAGAGGACGCAGTGTGGCTGTCCATTCCCGCAGGCCAGCGGGCGCTTTCGCCACCAGACAGGAGCACCGACCAGCTCACAAGCCAGCCCGTGAAGAAGCATATGTGGCCGGCCTGTTAAGTAAAGCTGAACTTATTGGCCCGAACGCTTTGCAATGGGCTAAGACGGCTTGTGACGCAAGAGGAGTACGTGCTTATCGCCTTATCCAAGGAATGTTATCTCTGGCACGTACTTTCCCCAAGGAACGCATTGAATGGGCTTGCCGGTTAACACTTGAAAAGCAGATCTTCCGCTACAAAATATTGCGCCGTCTATTGGAGAGGGAGAAAGCAGGAATGATCTCGCCGCTTATCCAGAGCCACGAAATAATCCGCGAATTATGGGAATATGCTGAGGAGGTAAAGCTATGAATAATGAACTCGAACGGAAATTAAGCAGTCTAAAATTGTCCGGTATGGTCGATACCCTAGCTATCCGCAATCAGGAAGCTATGAGCAGCAAGCTCGCCTACACTGATTTTCTGGAACTGCTGGTGGAAGATGAACTGAACAAACGTAGGGACAGACTCTTTGCCCGTCATCTCAAGCAAGCCCGCGTCCCCGAAATCAAACACTTGGAGGAATTTGATTGGTCATTCAATCCCAAGTTACCCAAAGCATTGATTTTTGATCTGGCTACTGCCCGCTTTATAACGCAGCACGGCGGAGTCTTATTACTGGGACCCCCAGGAACAGGGAAAACACATATCGCTACGGCACTGACCATAGCAGTGCTACAAGCAGGGTATACCGCTCTCTATGTCTCAGCTTTCGACCTGTCGCAAAACCTCTCTGAAGCTGAGATTACCGGCAACCGTAAAGAACTGATTGAGCAATATACTCATACAGATCTGCTGGTGATCGAAGACCTCGGTATGCGCCGATTGCCCGCAACAGCGGCGGAAGACCTGCTGGAAATCTTCGTGCGCCGATACGAGAAAGGGTCCATCATCGTTACTTCCAACCGCCCGCTGGAAGACTGGGGTAAATTACTCGGAGATAACGCCGCAACCGGCGCTATCCTTGACCGCTTCCTGCACCATGCTGATGTCATCAAGCTCGATGGCAAAAGCTACAGGATGTATGACAGGAGAGAACAACACCGGCAAATCACCAACGATAACTTGAATGAGAAAGGCGAATAGTGTAAATTTTAACTGACTACCTCGAAGTGGCCGCTTTTGAACTGCCCGCAGGTGGCCGGTTTTAAGTGCCCCGTGACAGTTAAAAAATCCAATGGAAGTAAACTTGCCCGCGTTCTGGTAGCCAAAGCGCATGAGAAAATTTATAACCAACGCAATGACTTTTTACACAAGGTAGCTAATTATTACATTACAACCTATGG
>JBEKCX010000438.1:0-2749 GCA_050014655.1 Occallatibacter sp.
CCGGTTACCAGAATCTTCATCGCATCTCCCGTATCTGGTGTACAGCTACAACCAAAGTATAGGAACTTCAACTCAAAAAGAGTGATTCACGGATAATTGGGGTTAAGCAAGGATAGTGAGAGGTATAACCGGCATCTAACTTGATTCATTGCCGCGCCCGGTCAGCGCGCCAAATCGGATGCCAAAACACTAAAATGACCTTCACGATTCATCGTTGCCCGGCGATTTGTTCCCTGTTCCGGAATACGCCCGGTTGTTAGATGGTTGACCGTAAACGCAATTTGTTTCCTCAGCGTCTCAGATTGCGTCATACTTAATTAGCTCTTCGCTCTCTCGCGGAGCGACCGATAGAAGGAAAGTACGTCTATGCCAATGCCGCCTCAGGGAGACAAACTCGGTTCGCCCCAGAGCATGCAGTTTGCCCACTTTGGCGTTCTCGATGCCGGCCGGCAGAACAAACCGATGGTCGTCCTGTCGGTGGTCCTCAATACCATCGCTCTGTTCGTCCTCATCGTCGTTAGCGCCGCAAACACCAAGATGATCCAGCAACGTATTCTGCTCACCAGCCTCACCTTCCAGCCTGCTCCAAAGCTTGAACCGGTCAAGCCCAAGATCGTTCCTCCGTTACCCAAACCGCCAGTCCTTCCGGATGTCCCCAAGATCGAAGTCCACATTCCCAGAATCGTTGAGTTGAAGCCACCCGATATTCCCAAGCCGCCCGATGTCAAGATGGACGCCCCCAAGCCCGTCATCGCTGCGCCGGCGCCCATCAAGGTAGTCGCCGCCGCGGCCCCTGCGGCGGTCAATCTCGCCAAGCCGCAGGCAGCCTCCGTGGTCAACAACGACCAGCATGCCACCCCGGTCCGCCTGGGAAGCGCCAACGCTCCCGTCGTCAACGGCTCCGGGGCCTCCAACGTCAATCTCAGCCGCGGCCTCTACGCCTCCAGCGGCACCGGCAATGGTCTCTCCGCCTCTAAGGTCAATCTCGGCAGCGGTAGCGCGGGTGGCAGCATCCGTGGAAACAGCGCGGTCGCCGTCACTGGCATTCCCCACGGCGTCCCCGGAGGGACAGGGACCTCCGTGGCAGTTAGTCAGGTCAACCTCGGACAGGCCACGCCGCCGCCCACGCCCAAGTCCGCTCCCGTCGCCTCGGTGGTTCAGCCCAAAATGGCCAAGCTCACAGCCAAGCCTAAGCCCGACTACACCGATGAGGCTCGTCAATTGCATGTCGAAGGCGACGTCATCCTACGGGTACGCATCGATGCCAATGGCGCGGTCCAAATTCTAGACTTGGTCAGCGGCCTTGGTCACGGCCTCGACGAGAGCGCCAAACGTGCCGCCATGGCCTCCAAGTTTGAGCCCGCAACCGATGGAAACGGCCAGGCCGTCGCCTCGATTGTGATCGTTACTGTTACATTTCAACTCGCGGGGTAGTAGGGATGGCCGTCAGCCATTCGCCTGTCGCTTTCTGTCGTCTTGCTTTTGCGTCAATCGCTTCACCAGTACGCGCTTTACCAACACACCGATCGTTTGTCGAAAGGTGACCGTCAGGTCGCCCCAGGGAGCCGCACATTATGATTCTTCGTTCAAGATCCATCGCCGGTGCGACGTTGGTGTTTCTCCTCGCAACAACGCTTCCTGCCATGGCTGCGGAGGGAATCCCCATCTTCGGTAAGAAGAAGCCCACCTACGACAACACAGCCGGCCTTAAGCCGACCCCTGCTCAGAATGCCTTGATCGACAAGGCAATCCTGCGCGAGAAAGAGATCGTCAAGGTTGTCCGCGATCGTGCCCCCCTGGTCGAGACATACATCCAGAACATGAAACCGGACCCCGTCCTCTACCAGGTGCCGGAGACCGACCAGCACTTCCTGGCGCGAGTCGACTTCAGCAGGGTCATCAACGGGGACGAATACAAGGACAATAAAGGCAACTTCGGCACCAAAAAAAGCCACCTCATCAACTTCAAAAACTCCCTTACCGCCCTCACCGGTATCTCCAACAGCCTTCGTCTCACCTTCCATGAGTCTGGCTTCGTCCAGATGCTCCTCATGGACTCCAATAACTTCGACCGCCAGCATTACGCCTTTACCTTCGTCCGAAACGACTTCCTCGGCAACGTCCCCACCGAAGTCTTCGACGTCTCGCCCTCCAGTCCCAGAAAGGACTTCGGACGCTTCTTCGGGCGCATCTGGATCGAGACCAATGGCGCCAATGTCATCCGATTCAACGGAGACTTCGCCGGCTCCATCCTCAGCATGAAGGAGTTCTACCACTTCGACAGTTGGCGCACCAACGTGCAGCCCAACCTCTGGCTCCCCACCTCCTTCTATGTCGAGGAGAGCGATGCCAAAAGCTCCAGCAATACCCTCAAATTCAAAGCCATCAACTACATCTGGGGCTACGCCCTCAAAGTTCCGGACTCCAGCGCCGAAAACACCTCCATCAGCGTGGCCAATGCCCAGGATGTCTCCAGCGAGGCATCCGATTACAGCCCGCTCGCGGCGCAACGGGAGTGGGTGCAACAGGCCGAGAACAATGTCATCGATCGCCTCTACCAGGCCGGCCTGCTCGATACCCCAAGCGACTTCGACAAGATCCTCGAAGAACTCGCCAACAATATCCTCGTCTATAACAACATCCAGACCACCCGGCCCATCCGCGTACGCACCCTGCTCACCGAACCGCTCGAGTCCCTCGCCGTCGGCAACACCATCATCCTCTCCAAGGGCCTCATCGACACCACCAG
>JBEKCX010000439.1:0-2752 GCA_050014655.1 Occallatibacter sp.
ATGTTTATATCCGCCGCCTCCGCCGTAAAATCGATGGAGATACAGACGACAGCCTGATTCAAACCATCAGGGGCGCAGGCTATCGTCTTAAAACAGCATGAAATTTTTTAAAAGCATTCGCATGCGTCTGACTATCTGATATTTGGAAATGATGGTCATTTTTGCTGCTTATGTTTAGCTCGGTGGCTTATCTCATGCTGGATCATAACTTCTACCAAAACCTTGATAATGCGCTCCGCGTCAAATCGGCGCAACTAAATGCTCCATCGGTTATTATTCCCCAGTCAGATGAAATCCTGCTATCTTTCAATTATAATGGCACGTTGAATCAGGAAATCGGAACAATTACGGTTGATACCTCTAAAGAAACCCGAAGGGCAGAGTTCCACATGCCGAGCACGTGGGTGAATGTAAAGGAGTGATATTCGATTCTTGTACCGTCATTTTAACCGCAGCTTTAGGTCAGGCGAAGCCTGAGTTTTAAAGTACCACGAGCTCTGCTCGTGGGTATCTACGCTGAGCGGTTTGGTAAAGCAGGCGTTATCCGGTCAAAAATTCCTATCTGACGACTGTCACTACGGCCAATCAGGGGATTCGCTATATGCAACTTCTTTTTTAAATCTTTTCAACGACCAGCCGGTTGTTGTGGTCGTAGGGCAGTTAACCACCGAAATCACTGATGTGTTGCGTACCTTTATGTATATCATCATCTTTGCAATGATAGGGGTACTTGTTCTGGCAGGTTTAGGTGGATTGTTTCTGGCAGACCGTGTCTTGCGGCCGGTGGAACGGATAACCAAAACTGCACAAAAGATTGAGGGGGGCGATCTGAGTCAACGCATAGATGTGAAAACCGATGATGAACTGGGCAGGTTAGCGGTGACTTTGAACGAAATGATCGGCAGGCTTGAAGAGGCATTTAGCCGCCAAAGGCAATTTTACAGCTGACGCGTCCCACGAATTACGCACCCCTCTGGCGATTATGCGAGCGGAGGCAACTTAAGCATTGAGCAAAGAAAGGACTCCGGAAGACTACCGGAAATCCCTGGAAACAATCTCGCAGGAGTCAGACTACATATCAGCAGTTATCGGTAAATTGCTTTTCCCAGCCCGCAGCGATGCCGGCAAAGAACAATTGAATTTTGAAAATATCGATTTGAAGGAACTGATTACTGGCTTGGCCGCGAATATCGAAGCCTTGGCACAAGATAAAGGGGTAAAATTCGCGGTTGACGCCAAAGACGATGTGAACGTGAGTGGCGACAAAGTCAAACTACGGCAGCTTTTCACCAACATTTTGGAAAATGCCGTCCGCTACACTCCCGCTGGTGGAAAGATCTCCGTTTCATTGCTGGAAAAAGAATCAAATGCCGTGGTCTCAATCAGTGATAATGGCATCGGCATCCCGCCAGAGCATGTACCGCATATTTTCGAGCGTTTCCACCGTGTGGACAAAGCCCGCGCCCGGGCTGATGGCGGGGTTGGACTGGGCCTGGCAATCGCCAAAATTATTGCTGAATCTCACAAAGGCAAAATTGAGGTGGAGAATGAACTCAAGAATGGCACCACATTTATTGTCTCGATACCAGTGAAAGTACTCACGCAACAACGTCTCAGGAAACCAGGTGACTGGTGTTTGGTTGTTCACAAAATCGGGGAACACTGATTATTACTCATTCAAATCTTTTTTAATCTGATCTGGCTGATCTTGGGTGATCTCGCCCTTTGCGTATCGCTCCTTTGCAATATCAATCGGAGTTTGCTTTGTTACGGAAGAATTGGCCTTGCCAAACCTAAAGATAAACCATATTACTAAAGCGATAAAAGGGCACCAAAATAACACATTCAGTAAGCCCAATGTTACCGGCCCCCAAAATCCCAGATGAGGATTAATAAAGTAATTGCAGCGCCACATATCTGCCATTCTCACATATCAATTGCATTTACCTTGATCATTTGAGATGCCTTTATGAAGTGGGCCGGATTGCAGGAGTAACCGTAATATTCATTTGTTTTCCGCCGCGAATTATTGTCAAAGTAACAGGTGTTCCCACGACGCCTTCATTAGCCAGGTCAGTTACCAGATCATCGGAACTATTCACTGTTTGCCCATTGTAGGCGATAATGACATCTCCCCCAATCGTGACTTGTGAACCATCGTCGCTGAAATTGGTGGTGCCGGCTTTAAGCCCAGCTTTATCCGCCGGACTGCCGGCAGTGACGGCCTCTAACAAAGCACCGCGTTGCCCGGGTGGCAAATTCATGGCAGTCGCAATATTTGGATCAAGCGACATGACCGTGACACCCAGATACGGATGACTGTAAACACCATTAGTTATCAATGCTGGAATGACCTGTGCGACAATGGACTCCGGAATCGCAAAACCCACTCCTGAATCGGACCCTGATTCTGTTTCGATAGACTGGGTTATACCCATTACCGCACCAGCATCATCCAAGAGTACTCCGCCTGAATTGCCCGGATTAATCGCAGCATCGGTCTGAATAATATCGGGAATATTGAATGTTGGTCCAACTGCGTTCTCGACACTAGGAATGAGCCTCCCTACGGCGCTAACGAAGCCCACGGTCAGCGTGTTTTGCTCACCGTACGGATTGCCGATTGCGATTGCCAATTGCCCGACCTGTACCGGATTCGTATCCATAGTGACCGGTTGCAGACTTAGGCCATTTGGATTCACTTTGATGACCGCTAAATCACTATCCGGATCGGCCGCTACCAAAGACGCAT
>JBEKCX010000440.1:0-2754 GCA_050014655.1 Occallatibacter sp.
ACCTTGAGTAATGCTGTTTCTACCATCATTTTCTCAGGTACTTCCTCTATCTGATTATGTTCATCAGGAGGATCTGCCTTCAGATAGTCATTAAACGGGATAAAAGTGATTATTCTTTTGCGTCGCCGATATTCCAGTGCTTTATTGGTGGCAATCCCGTAAAGCCAGGCTTTTAATAATATCCCGTCCTTATTCTTGCGGAGACTTTTAAAGGCCTGAATAAAAGTGTCCTGAGCCAAATCCCTGGCCGTTTCATACTCACCTGTCAACCGGTAAAGATATTTGGCAATGGGCAGTTGATATCGCTCGATAATCTGCCCGAAGGCGTCAGTGTTGCCATCTCTTACTAGATCGACTAACTGAAAATCTTCCAGCAACCAGTATCTCCTTTTATTTCCTCTTAATAATATATTGCTTCGGAAGATTAAAACCGAACAGGAATGCAAAAAATATTTTTCTTACCGACACGACAAAATCAAAGATTTGCTGTTAATAGTAGTATGAAGAGAGGTTTTAGGCAAGATTGGAGATCGATGAGAGGGTGGATTGGGGGATTATTTTAATGCGAATTGATAAGGGAAAAATAAGATCATCATCCCGTCTTTACGTGATCGCAATAAATAAAGTAACATTCTGGACTTTTGTGCAGTCGTAACTTCGACGATCTCAGCAATTAAATTCTAGTTGGAAATATTACAAAACCGTGTAATTTAGGAAATGGTCACGGCCATTAGTTAGTGATAGTAAAGGGGTTACTGGCTTCATAACATTGGCTGCTTTATCCAAAATGTAAATTTCCTCGTCGCCACCAAAAGGCGAATTACTGTAGATGGATTCGGGAATTACCCATTCATAGCTACCGGTATTAGGTGTGCTACCGCCCCCCCCAAATAATATTGAATCTACTCCCATATCCCCACATCAAGTCAATATAAATGGGTGTGCTTCTGGATAAACCTGTCGATTTCCATTTAATGGTCACGGTTTCTCCGACATGCCAAATCTCTCCGCCTTCAGGATAGGTTATTGTTATTGATGGTTGATTTTGGGTTGGAGTCGTTTTAGAGATAGTTGCATAAATCTGAAGAAGATGCGGTTGGGAGTTGACGCCAAGAATCTGGTATTCGGTAATCTTATCATCCGTCGGGGAAATTTTTCCGATATTGTCCCCATTTTCAGTGAACCATAGGTTTCCATCAGAACCTGTCGTAATGCCCAAGGGAAAAGTGTTTTCATCGGGGACGGCGTACTCAATAATGCCGCCTGTCACTGGTGAGATTTCACCAATCTTTGGAGAAAATTTGCCACCGGGATCGAGATTGTCCCCCGTTTCAGTGAACCACAGGTTGCCGTCAGGACCAACGGTAATGCCGCCGGGATCAGCATTGGCGGAAGGAACGCTATACTCGGTAATATCACCTGTCTTTAAGGAGATTTTGCAGATATCATTCATAGCTTGCCCAATGAACCACAGGTTACCATCGGGGCCAGCAGTAATGCCCATAAGATTTCCCATGACATTAGGAACGTTGTACTCGGTGATGTCATCCGTTTTGGGAGATATTTCCCCGATTTTGTCCTGCTCCGTGAACCACAAGTTACCATCAGGACCGAGGGTGATAGCTGCTGAGTTGGCGTCGGGAGTAGGAATGTCGTACTCAGTAATGACACCTATCGTAGGAGATATTTCACCGATTTCATCCTCGTCAGTGAACCACAGATTACCGTCCGGACCGGCAACAATTCCGATAGGATCGGCGACGGTATTCGGAATAGTATACTCAGTAATTATACCGGTCTTGGGAGATATTTTCCCGATTTTTTTACCCATTTGCTCTGTGAACCACAGATTGCCATCAGGACCCGTAGTAATGTCGATTGGATAAGCATTATTAGTAGGAACGTTGTACTCGGCAATGCTACCGGTTTGGGGAGATATTTCACCGATTTCATTTATAAGGTTTTCGGTAAACCACAGGTTGCCATAGGGACCTGTGGTGATGGCATAAAAAGAAGGCCCTCCCAGAAACGTGGTGTTATTGGTGGAAGTGGTAGTTGCGCATCCGCTAAATCCCGTTGTAACGATCACACAACAAACGCAAACAGCTAATAACCGCTGTCTATGAGTGTACATCATTTAATCTCCTGGATGAGTAGCAATAGGTACTAAAATAGCGTCGGCTCGACAACCGTGTGAAAACAAAACTATTGTGGCTGGCGGCAGCCACTACCGCTTAAATAGGGCAATGTACATAACGTCAACAGATACCTGCTCATTCCGTAATTTTTAGTTATTCTGAAACCGTCCAATCATTTATACGAAAATAACGGGAAAACTTTGCACTGACGTCTGCAAGCCATTATTCTATTGTCTTTGACCAGAACGCCCCGGAGCGGAAACCAAGCCATTCTGCAAGAGCCTCTCCGGTCATTACCCAGAATATCAGTATTAGCGACAAAACCGCCAGCGGCTCGATTACCAGCCATGGCGTTTTTTGCATAAATGCGGTGCCTGCACTAGCCAGAGTTCCGAGTTCGATGGTACCCGGCTGTACGCCGAAACCCAGGAAACTGAGTAATGCGACATACAATATCACCCCCGCGGTTGCAAAGATAAACGTTATGGATATCGCCCGGAGCACGTTCTGCAATCGGCTTTTCCACTCCGCCAGCGAACTGAAAGCTTCTTGAAAGATACTTACGGCGCGAGGCAGTATTACCAATCCGACAACCAAAGTAATTAAGATAACCCCT
>JBEKCX010000441.1:0-2756 GCA_050014655.1 Occallatibacter sp.
AAACACATCTTCAAACCGTCGCACACCGACCATCGCCGGAGCATGCCCCGGAGTTGCGATTGGACCCGCAACCTGGCCTGGAGGTGCTTGAGGTGAAAAGCTGCCGGCGGCGAACGGAAGACCCCTGCCTAGCCACGCGCAGATGCGCACACAGGAAGCCGCCGAGGGCCTGCAGCACAGGCCCAGCCCTATAAGCATCGCGTAAGCGTTCGCCCGCTGTCAAGAAACCACCCGCAGGGGTAGTGACGCATTTTGCTTGAGCCGCACTTGCATCTTTCGTGGGATGGACGGCATAATTGATGAGTGAAACGATTACGAAAGATGCCTTCCGACCCGAACCAGGCTGCCGCGTTGACGGTGAAACTCGTCACCGAACGGTTCGAGATGTCCAGTGCCGGACAAACTGCCGTTTCTCAATATTTAGCGGCGATTGGCCGGAAAGGTGGTATAAAGGGCGGCAAAGCGCGTGCCGAAGTTCTCACCGCAGAAAAGCGAAAAGAGATCGCAAGGAACGCAGCGAATGCCCGATGGCAGAGCGAGAAACAGTAATGAGCACATACATGCAGACGGACGACGCTACCCCCCAAGAAGGGTTTGTAAAAGTTCCTGATCGGAAGCAGGTTCTTTCAAACGTGCTCGATGAGCACGATGTTGGGGCGACGCAAAGAGAGAAGCGGAAAAAGCTACTGGAGGGTCTTGAGTCGAAGGCCCCTCAGGGGACGAAAACCGCATACATCTCGTTCTTTTGCTCCGACCAAGCCTCAATAGATAGCAGCGATATTCCAGCACTTGGCGACATCCTCCTCTCCGTTGGGGATGTAGATCAGTTGAACCTGATTATCAGCGGGCCAGGCGGAGACGGCACTGTCGCGGAGAAGATAATCGAACTGTGCCGAGCTTACTGTAAGGAATTTCGGGTGATCGTTCCAAATCGGGCGAAGAGCGCGGCCACTATCATTGCCCTCGGCGCGGACGAGATCATCATGGGATACTGTTCCGAGTTGGGGCCTATTGACGCCCAAGTCCCCGTGGTCGTTGGCGGACTAATCCGATGGATTTCGGCGCAGTCCTTCATTGATTCTCGGTCTTCTCTGCTGAAAAACTACGCTGAAGCGGTGAAGAAGAAGGAAGACGCCAAGGCGATTTTGCAGCAGATAGCGGTGCTCGACGCTCCGTTTATCGACCATTGCGAAAAATTGATGGATTTCAGCCGAACAGTGGCATCTAAATACCTAGAGCGTTACATGTTCTCGGCGCTCAAGCCCGCGAACGAGAGGAACAAGGCCATACAAAATGTGCTCACGAGACTATCGTCGGTTGGTCTGTTCAAGGTTCATGGTCGGATGATTGATGGGAATGCCGCTAAGACTGACCTGAAGCTCAAAGTTCGGCTCTTGCCGAAGGACGATCCGCTGTGGATTGACGTTTGGCACTATTACATTCGAGCCGATGTGTCTCTAGCGTCTGGCAACATTGCTAAACTGCTAGAGTCGCGTTGTGAGGCGCTTATGAGCCGCAGGCGCACAGAATAAACCAAGGAGGGAACCCAATGGCGACTAAGAAAGTTTCAAAGAAGGCAGATAAGAAGTGGTCCCCTACGGCTGAGACCGCCCTTGCTAAGTACATGGAAGAGAATAAAGAGATCGCCGAAGCGTTGGACGTAATGAAGCAAGCGCAACTGATTCGTCTACGTCCCCTTTCTCTGGATAGATTCTCTTATCAATCAGTAGAATAACGGTTGACATGCTTGAGCGGCTCATGCATAATACTTGTATGAACCGCTTGAGTACGTCCGACCGCGCCCGCATTATTGCCGCTCTGGTTGAGGGAAACTCGCTTCGCTCTACGTCGCGGATGTGCGACGTAGCCTTCAATACCGTCCTAAAACTCTTGCCGAAGATCGGCAATGCCTGCGCCGACTATCACGATGCCCATGTCCGCAACGTGCGCGTCCGACGCTTGCAGTGCGATGAAATTTGGCAGTTCGTAGGGGCGAAGAATAAGAACGTCACACCGGAACAAGCACAGGCAGGCTGGGGCGATGTGTGGACGTGGACAGCCATCGATGCTGACACGAAGCTCTGCGTGACATATCACGTTGGGGATCGTGGCCGACACTCCGCCCATGCATTCATGCAGGATTGCGCAGCGCGGATCGTCGGTAGGCCACAGATCACGACGGATGCCCACTCGCCTTATCTCCGTGCCGTGGAAGACGCGTTTGGCGGCGATGCGGACTATGCGATGCTGCACAAGGTTTACGGCGCATCTGGCGATCCTGAGACGCGCTACAGTCCCGCGCAGTGCATCGGGTCTGTGATGAAGACTGTTAGCGGCGTGCCCGATCCGGCGCATGTCAGCACGTCGTTTGTGGAGCGTCAAAACCTCACCATGCGAATGTCTATGCGCCGCTTCACACGGTTGACCAACGGCTTCTCAAAGAAGGTGGAGAACCACGGCCATGCCGTCGCGCTCCACTTCATGTGGTACAACTTTGTGCGGATTCATAAGACGTTACGGGTGACACCAGCAATGGAAGCGGGATTAGCGGGTCACATTTGGAGTCTGGAAGAACTTGCCGGATTGCTGGATCGGGCTGCTTTTGCGGAGGCGGCCTGAAAATGCGTCACTACCCCCGCAGGCAAGCGCCCTGGGCTGGGACCCGGAGCGGTCAACTGCGGCGAAAGAGTTTGCGGAAGAGACGGCCAACCAGATGCACCAGATCGTTGGGCGGCGGAGCGGCGGAGGACGGCGCA
>JBEKCX010000442.1:0-2757 GCA_050014655.1 Occallatibacter sp.
AGACTGTTGGGTGGCGCGCTGGCGGTCGTCGCGGCAGCATTGCACCTGGGTGCTCAATCGGCTCTTACGCTGACTGTGGAGGATAGCCGCGGCGCCGGCTTGGCGGGTGCGAAGGTCGAGGATGAGGCCGGCCGCCAACTGGGCCGCACCGATGAGGTGGGCAGGTTGACTGTCCAGTGCTCCGCTCCCTGCAGCTTGCGCGTGGCCGCCGCGGGGTTTCGCGAGGCGCGCTTGCAGCTTAGCGCCGATGCAACCGTTCAGATGGAGCCCGCCTTTACCAGCGAAGAAGTGACGGTTACCGCCTATCGCGCTCCGCTGGGCGCGCTGGAGAGCCCAACCGATTCACGGCTGCTTTCGCAGACGGCCCTCGATAGCACTCCGGCGGTGACCCTGGACGGCCGGATGCGCCAACTACCCGGCGTCGAGCTGTTCCGCCGCTCCAGTTCGCTGGTGGCGAATCCCTCCTCCCAGGGAGTCAGCCTGCGCGGCCTGGGTTCCACTTCGGCCAGCCGCACGCTGGTCACCGAGGACGATGTTCCCCTCAATGACGCTATCGGCGGATGGATCCACTGGGAGGAGCAGCCGGAGCTATCGATCCAAAGCATTGAGCTGGTGCGCGGCGGCGCCAGCGACCTTTACGGATCGAGCGCCATCGGCGGTGTGATCGCTCTGGCGGCCGCGCGGCCCGCATCCGATCTGGCCGAGCTGAGAACCAGCTACGGGGCCGAAGAAACCTACGACGATAGCCTGAGTTTCCAGGCCAAGCACGGCCCCTGGGGCTTGATGACAGCCGGCGGCATCCTCGGTACCGATGGGTTTATCCAGGAGGCTCCGTGGCAGCGAGGGCCAGTGGACACCGCCTCCAACGTGCATAGCGAGAACGGGCTGCTTCTCGCCGAGCATGACGGCGGCCCGCTGCGACTCTTCGTGCGGGGCAGCGCCTTCAACGAAGCGCGCGACAATGGAACGCCCTTCCAAACCAACGGAACTCGCCTCTGGCGCTACGCTACCGGCGGCGACTGGCTCGGTCCGCACAGCAGTTCTCTGACCATGCGGCTCTTTGGCTCGTCGGAGCACTACCGCCAGACCTTTTCGAGTATCTCCAGTCTGGGCATCTTTGGCGACCCCAACTGCTCCTACCGCTGCGGGGAGACTCCAACGCGGTTTTCGCTCACGCCGGACAACGAACTGGGCGCCGCAGTTCATTGGAACCAGCCGCTTGGCGAGGGATTGCTCGTTGTGGCCGGGGCCGATGCTCGCGACGTCCGCGTTTGGGACCGGGAGCTGACCTTCGGAAGTTCTGCCGCTCTGACCAATCTGCACGACCACCAGCGGGATTCAGCGGGTTATGGCGAGCTGATGTGGGTCAAGCGGGCCTGGACGCTGATCGCTTCAGGCCGCATGGATTGGTTCCAGAACTACGACGGCCAACTGCTGATCTGGAACGGATCGAGCTGGGCGCCAGAGCAAACCAAGCCCGCGCAGACCGGCCAGAGGGTCTTCGATCCGCGCCTGGGTCTGGCGCGCAAGCTTTGGAATCACTGGGCTGTTTCCGCCTCTGGTTTTCGCGCCTTCCGCGCGCCCACGCCCAACGAACTCTACCGCTCCACTCAAGTCGGCAACCAGCTCACCAACCCCAACGGCGCATTGCTCAGCGAGCGCGCCACCGGCTGGGAGAGCGGGCTGGCCACCGAGTGGCGCTGGGGCACCATCCGCTCCAGCTACTTCCTCACCCAGGTCAACCGCCCCATCACCGCAGTGACCATCAACGCCGAGTCTTCGCCAGTCCTGCTCAAACGCGAGAATCTCGGCCAGATCGAGAGCCGCGGCGTTTCCGTGGACTTCACGCTTGCGCCCAGCCGATTGCTGACGGTCGACGGTGGCTACCAGCATGCCCATGCGGTCGTCACCCAAAGCAATGAGTACCTGAACAACTGGATTCCCGAGGTTGCCCGCAACATGGCCACACTGAATGCGCGCGCTTACCGGCAGCGGATTGGAACCCTCAACTTGCAAAGTCGGCTGAGCGGCCGGCAGTTTGACGATGCGGCGAATACTGCCCTGCTGCACGGGTATTTCCGCCTCGACGCCTACGCCTCGCACGACTTCGGCAGGCGCTTCCAAGTGTTCACGGCCGGCGAAAACCTGTTCAACCGCCGGATCGAGGTCGCCAAGACTCCCACGACCACGCTCGCCATGCCCCGCGTGGCGCGGGTAGGCTTCCAAGTGCGGCTGGGCGGTGAAGGCAGATGAGCCGCACCCTCCGCGCCCAATCCAATCCAGAAGAATGAGTTTTCAGTCCAATCTGCCTGCGGCAACCCGGGCGAGCCAACTGATCGAGAGCCAACGCTGAAGACTGGGACGGAATGGCCCGATGACTTCGCCTTAAGAAATCGCTTTGTGTCGATTGGGCGGCTTCCAGGCGAGGCTCTCATAAAAATGGCGAACGGCCACTGAAAGGAGTGGCCGCCCGCCCGCGAAGCCGGTCTGAGCTACAGACCTGTTAAGGAACCGAATAACTCCAACTGGCAACCTGCTGTACCGCTGTGAAAGCTCCTGTGCTTCCCGTGAAGCCGACGTAAGCCGTGGTGCCGCCGACAACGCTGGGAATGTTCACCGTGAACTGGTTCGTAGCGCTGGCCCCCGTCTTTGTGTCTGTCAGCGTCACGGTCAGCGTTGTTCCGCTGTACACCAGATGTGCATGCATCAGGTCGCCGCTTGTCAGCGTAACTCCGCTGGAACTCAGATCTGTTGCCG
>JBEKCX010000443.1:0-2764 GCA_050014655.1 Occallatibacter sp.
ATTCCTGCTCGAACGCACGCCCGGCTGGCGCGTCGAAACGCGCGAGGGCAGCGGAGACGACACCTACGTCCTGTTAGCGAAAACTGCGGCCGCCGGGGGAGATCAACCTCCGTGCGCCGCACCTTCCGCCCAGGGGAAACAATAGAAGGCTTCGCGCCACCAGCGGTACTCCCTGATCTCTGATCCCTGATCCCTGTTCCCTCCCCGCATAACCTGCGTGTATCGTAGGGGCATGGACGCCCCGCAGGTCGAACGGAACCCACCCGCTGCTGGCTCGCGCGTAACTGGAGCGTCCGGATTCCTGCCCCGCGTTTTCAATCGCATCTTTACGCGCCGCTTGATGAATGTGGCTCTATTGATGTTCCTGGCTGTGGCCATGTCGGGGAATCTGCGCCGGCCGACGGCGCTGCTGCGCGATCCGGATATCTGGTGGCACCTCGCGGATGCGCGCATTGTCACAACGACGCATCACTTCATTCGCGTCGAGCCCTACTCCTTCACGGTCGCCGGGGAGCGCTGGATCAACCCGGAATGGCTCTCCGAGATGCCGTACTGGTTTGGTTACCGGTCGCTGGGACTGAGGGGCATTTATCTTGTCACCATTATCGGCCTGTGCGCCAATCTGCTGTTTGTTTACCTGCGCAGTTACTGGAGGTCGCTGCATGCGGGGGCTGCGTTCTGGGCGGCATACCTGGGCTTTATGCTGATGACCGTAAACGACGGGCCGCGAACCATCTTGATCGCCTACCTGGCCATGTCCGCGGAGATGGCCATCCTGGAGGCCGCGGAGCGCGGCAGGACTCGTCTACTGTGGCTCTTGCCGCCCCTGTTTTGCGTGTGGATCAACCTGCACGGGAGTTGGATCATCGGCCTGGGTTTGCTGGCGCTCTACATTCTTTGCGGGCTGTTTTCCTTCAATAAGGGCGTCTTTGAACAGCAAGCATATTCCGACAAAGACCGCAAGCGGCTGCTGCTGGTGTTCTTTGCCAGTCTGGCGTTACTTATCTTGAACCCATACGGCTGGCGGATGATCTGGAACCCCTTCGACCTGATGCTGAACCAGAAGCTCAACATCGCCACGGTCGAGGAATGGCAGCCTTTGAATCTAAGCTCGGTTCTCGGCAAGGCGGCCTTTGCGGCAATCTGCCTGATGATTGTCGCCAACTGCATTCGCGGGCGAAGGTGGAAGATTTACGAGTTGGCATTTCTCTTCTTCGCCTGGTTCGCGGCCTTCGATCATGTACGTTTCACGTTCCTCGCCAGCGTAATCACCATCCCCTTGCTTGCCGGCGACGTGGCCCGAAGTTTCTACACTAAGTCCGATGAAAAAACCATCCCGCTGATGAATGCCCTCTGTGTAACTGGCGCGGTGTGCGCGATCGCGGCTTTTTTCCCCACCGAGGCTTCGCTCCAAAGCGGCCTGGCCGCGGAGTACCCTCTACAGACCATCGCGTCCATTCAGCCGTCTTGGCGAACCTTCAATCAGGACTCTCTGGGCGGCATGATGGACTTCAACTACAAATCCCCGTTTGTCGATACGCGCTGGGACACCTTCGAGCATCACGGCGAGTTGCAGGACTTCCTCGATATCATGCATGTCAACGACCCGTTCAAGCTCCTGGATAAGTACCGCATCGACCACGTCCTGGTTGCGGAAAGCTGGCCGCTCGCCTTCCTGCTCGAACGCACGCCGGGCTGGCGCGTCGAAAAGCGCGAGGGCAACGGAGACGACACTTACGTCCTGTTAGCCAAAACTCCCGGCGCCGGGGAGGCTCAATCTCAATGTGCCGGAGCTTCCGCCCAGGGAAAACAATAGAAGGCTTCGTGCCACCAGTAGTATTCTCTGATCTCTGACCCCTGATCTCTGATCTCTGACCCCTGATCCCTGATCCCTGACCCCTGATCTCTGTTCCCTGATAAACTCGGAACCGTGACCGACCAAGCCAAGCCGCCCGTTTTTCTGCTCGACACCATGGGGTTCATCTTCCGCGCTTACCACGCCATGCAGCGCTCGCGGCCCATGAGCACCCGCGGCGGGCTGCCCACGGCGGCCATCTACGTCTTTGTGAACATGATCGCCAAGCTGCGCCAGGACTTTGCGCCCCGCTACTTTGCCGCGGTCTTCGACATGAGCGGCGAGGTCTTTCGCGACGAGCGCGCCCGCTCCATGGGTCCGCTGCGCAAGTGGAACGCCAAGACGCAGAGCTTCGACGAGGTGAGCTACGAGGGCTACAAGGCCAATCGCGCGTCGATGCCCGAGGATTTGCGGCGGCAGATTCCCTACATCCGCCGCGCGCTCGAAGCTTTGCGCATTCCCATCCTGGAGGCGGTGGGCTTCGAGGCCGACGACGTGATTGGCACGCTGGCCCGCGAGGCCGCCGAACAGGAGCACGAGGTCTTCATCGTCTCCGGCGACAAGGACATGATGCAGCTGGTCACGCCGCGAGTGAAGATCCTCAACCCGCAAAAGGACAATCTCATCCTCGATCCCGCCAAGGTGACGGAGACGCTGGGCGTTCCGCCGGAGAAGGTGGTGGACGTGATGGCCTTGCGCGGCGACTCCGTCGATAACATTCCCGGCGCGCCCGGAATCGGCGACAAGGGCAGCGTGGAGCTGATCCAGGAGTTTGGCAGCGTGGAAGCCGTGCTCGACCGGGCCGCGGAGGTCAAGCGCAAGAGCTACCGCGAATCCCTGGAGCAAAACCGGGACGCCGTGCTGCTGTCGAAGGAGCTTGTCACCATCGACAGCCATGTGCCGCTGGAG
>JBEKCX010000444.1:0-2767 GCA_050014655.1 Occallatibacter sp.
TTCAAGCTGTTTTCCCTCCGAGTTCATTTTCTCGTAATAAAGGTTCAAGTCATTGAGCCCGTAGCTCTCCGGCAAAAATGCTACGAGTGCCGTTACTTTCTCGTAAACAAACTTGCTGAAATCTCTCATGAAATCGGCCTTTTCGCTCAACCGGCCAAACAGCCCGACAAATCGCTTCATATTTGGATTAGCTACTTGATTCGCGGCACATCCATCCTTCACAATCTTTCTCAAGTCTTCCTGATCATCCGGCCTGGCAAAGTACTGCAAACGAGCTTTTGCCCCGCTATCCTTAAATAAAAAAGGGTGCCACAGCGACTTATCTGCTGAACAACCACCGACTAACGTCAACATCGTTAACCGTTGTTGTCCATCCACCAACTCCCATGTGATTGGTTCGTTAAGTCGTCGATAAACGGTCACTGTCCCAATGTAGTAGGGCTTTCCCCGATTTTCGCGAAAGGCACGCTGTAGATCTTCAAGAAACTGTATTATTTGCTCCTCCTCCCAGACAAATAAACGCTGGTACAGTGGAACGAGTAGTTCAATATCCTTCAGCCAACCGGTCGAAAACGAAGAAGGCGTAATCCCACTGTTTTTCTCGGCAAAGTTATCGGGTGTGTTCATCGGCCATCCTTTCGTTGGCCACATTGCTTTCTCAGCGCCATTGGGCGCTTTTGTAAGGATTCGTAAAGATCTTGACGTGCCTCCCAATAACGTTGCCTCGTGAGCCCCTCCACATTTTGGTTGTAGCGCCGGCCTGGTGACAAACACCACTCAAAGAACTGCCCGGGATCGAGAGCAGTATCCAATGAGAACAGACAGTCCTTAATCACAAATTCACGGATCGTGTACGCCCCCACTCGATCCTTGTTACGTAAGATCGAAATCACCTCGGCGATGCAAAACAGAGCATCATCAAGGTAAGGCGAGCCAAATTTGCAGTAGAAGAGGAATAGCAAGGCGCCGATGGTATGCCTGAGAACATCGCCACTGTGTCCGCTTAGGTGCGTAGTCAGCAATTTATAGGTATCCGTTTCTTGGAAGGCCTGCGACAGTAGGCGCTGCTGTTCGGCAAAATGGAAGAATGGTGCGCCTCCGTGAATAGCAGAGTTAAACCGGACGGCCAGCGGTGGGAAGAATACTCCTCGAATCGTTGGCGCTTTCGCAGAGAAGTGGTCGAATAGTTTATGACCATCCAATGCATCGACTGCAGGGTTCTCGTGACGGCTCCAAGTCCGAAGGCGGTACAGCGTTTTATGCAAGATGTCGTCATAGCCCTCAGCGCCAGTTGAGTCCCAGCATTGTGCCATGCCTTCGGCGATGGAGGCATCAGGAATGAAACGAAGATGATGCGCCTTGAGCAACTCGTAATCCGACAACTTCTTGCCAGACGAATTCACGGCGTTGAAAAACGTGTAAGCAAGGTCTTCCGAAGCATGCCTTGGCAGAATGACGACACAGAATTGGATTGAGATTAGCATACGCTCCAACTTTTCAGGCACGGCCAGAAGTCCTGTAAATGTGAGCCACTCATCAATGCTTTTCATTGCCCAGTATAGGTGTTTTCGGGCAGAGTATGCATCGTTCGACGTCCCTTTGAGGGACGCATTAAGTAAGGGCAGCGGCAACTCCTTTTCATTTTCGCGAGGCTTTATCCTTCTTTTTTGAATGCAAAAGGCAAGTATCGTGAGCGTAAGAAGCCGCTGCTGACCATCCACAATCGAGAATTTATCGCCATCCCGTTTGAGGATAATCGTGCCGAAGTGTGTGTCGGGAGTCTCTTCTTGATTCGAGCCATTTTCAACTCGGGATCGGAGCGTTTCCAAAAGATCAATAACGTTCTCCTTTCGCCAACAAAAGCACCTCTGATAGTCGGGGATGTCCAAGGGCTCACTAAAGATGCTCCGGAGCGATAGCTGGCAACAAGTCACTTCCTCGCAGTCGGCAGGGCGGTTGATGAGCGGGAGGGCGGTGTTCTGAAAGGCCTCGAGTTTCTCCTCGGCCCACGATGCTTCTACCTCTTTGACAACGGCGAACTGCCCTGCTCCGGACATTGTAGCCGACTGGATACCGTAATGATGCACTCCGCTGGCCGGCGCTTTTGGATCATATTGTTTCCAAAATTCAACCTCAACGATAAAGATCCAGCCATCATTGTAATCGTCCGGATCGATTTTGCGGAAAGGACCTTTTGCGATTCCCCACGCGACCAGTTGGTTCTGAATTTTCAATAGCAGCGTGTCTCCTTTTTGAATGTGATCCAATGGTGACGGCCACCGAGCGTCACGGTGCAGTTCATATATGTTCTTGGATAAGCATTCTTTTAGAATCACAATTTGATCCGAATACTCGCCAAAACCGCCTATTGTGCAGACAAAGTATCTCATATCACAATCGCTGTTCATTGGCCCGTTCAGGGCCTGGTGCGCAATTTATGCGTCATTTTGCGGGCAAGTCGTGCCTATTCCAAGATATTTTAATTGGCCCACCGCGTTGAGTCGCTGCTCTTGTTTAATTGTATTGACTAAGCGCTGGCCACTATCTCCGCCTTATGCAACAATTCTGACAGGGGCTTTGCGTCCATCTTTTTCATCATCTCCAGCAGCACTCGTCCGGCAGCTCGGGCGTCGTCCCGGGCGTTGTGGTGGTGGAACTGATGGCCGATGTGTTCCGCCAGAGTGTTGAGCCTGTGGTCTGGCAAATCCGGCCATATGCGCTCAAGGACACGAAATGTGCAAGAATAACCAAACCAAGGACAGAGCAT
>JBEKCX010000445.1:0-2767 GCA_050014655.1 Occallatibacter sp.
GCCGCCTCTTGCGCCGTGGGCAATGTGCCGATGGCGTCAAGGTAGGCGCGGCGGAGAAAGACCTCGTCCGATGAGAGACCGGCGGGCGCTACTCCCACCTTCGCGAGATGGGTAAAGACCAGCTCATCGATCCTGCCGCGCGCAACGGCATCGCCGCCACGCCCAGGCGTCGAGGCCGCATCGAGGACCGGATGGACCCCCACGGCCGCGCGATTAGAAGAAAGAAGGCTCAGAGTGCACCCCTGAAAGCGCGCTTTCTTTGGCCTGCGCGCGCGGAAGACAACTCTCTGTTGGTCTAGACCCGGTTACCGCTCTCAAGTTGCGCCCGTTCGAGTCCCTCTGTCAAGAACGTTTCAAACTGCCGTTCGACACAATTCAGTATCGGCAGACGGCGCCGGCGGGCTCAGTTCATAGCCAGGCCTCCCATCCCTCTCGAAAACAACTCGAAAGGACCGAAGGCAGGCCAACCGCAGAAGATGCCGCGAAACGGGACTCGCTCCCGCTTGGCGGCCTCCATTATGGTTGCGAGAGGTTGACGTGACTCAAGACTCCATCGCCATCTCGCCGGGACCGCGCCTCAAAGCCGCCATGATTCTGGCTGTGATCGCGGATGTCCTCCAGGTTGTTGTCTTCCCCCTTTTCATTCAGGGCGCTGCTTCGCCCGCTGACGACCTCCTCGATCTGGGCGTGGCGGCGGTCCTGGTTTATCTTCTTGGATGGCACTGGGAGTTTGTGCCATCGTTTCTTGCCAAACTCGTTCCCGAAGTCGATCTGATCCCCTGCTGGACAATTGCGGTTGCGAACGTCTATCGGAAGTCGAAGCGGATCGCGGCAACAATCGAGGGATCTCGCGGGGAAGATCAGCCGCGGTAGGGCCCACCGAGCGCGCAGGCCGCGCCTGCCTTGCGGGCCAGGGAGATTCACATCGAGAGATAAATCATTGCAGAGCAAAGAGATAAGAAATCGCATCAGCGAAATACCACCAAAAGTACCTCCTTCGAAAACTGACTGGGGCTTATCACCCCATTGAGGCATCCGAACTGCGTTTCAAGGCGCTGAATCAGTCCTGCAAGGTCAAGACCTTCGTCGATACCTCGGCCAATTCGCTCAAGACGCAGATCTGGACGGCGTTGATCGCCATGCTAATCTTGAAGTACTTCCAGATGAAGTCCAGCTTTGGATGGTCGCTTTCCAATCTGGCCGTACTGCGTCAACAACTGTTCAATTTCAGAGACTTATGGGCATGGCTCAACAATCCGCTGGAGACGCCGCCCGCCGCAAGGCAACTGGCCGAGCAACTGCCCATGCCGCTTATTTGGTAGCTATAAGTTGGACAGCAGAAATGATGCATAAATCCAGACGGGACAGTAGAACAGCACTTCCACGCCGATGAATTGGACAGCGGGATACCGGCCTTATAGAAACCCATTCAGCTCGAGTTATCGAGCCAACCTGGCGCTATCGCCGGGGAGAACTGCTATGTTCTGTGAAATCAACTGCTCAAATCACAGAAAAGGCTGTCTTGGACAAGAGTGAAATGCACCAGAACAAATCGAACCGTGGGATGCAGGGAAAAGAGAAGGCTGGCCAGAGATTCGCGGCGGCCGCGACAGGCTACGGCAAAGCGGGTAGGGGATCAAGTTCTAGTTGTCAATGACTGAGGGATTGTGTAGCGAGTGTATGTACGCAAGGACGATAAGATGGTGAATAGCCCATGAGCACCCGCAGTCTCCTTTGCCGATTGCCCCGAACCAAAACCATCTTGCCTGACAAACACTCCTACTGAGTGCAGAGAGACTTGCGAAGTCGCTTCGGACTGCCTATTGCCGGCATTGTTTTATAGATGGTCCGCCACAAGAGGGTAAGTCGCCAGGAATCAGAACTTGGCGAAATCGATCATGACCTCTCTGCGTGCGGCAATGGGTTTGCCCCTTCTTGTAGCGGGATAGAACCTGTATTGCCAGACCGCTGCCTCAGCCTTCTTGTCCATTCCAAACCCGAGGCCGCGTTTCACGCGAACCTCCTTCGGCAATCCGTCTTCGCCCACCAAAACCGTGACGACGGCCACTTGCACCCAGGGATGAGTTACAAATGGATCGGTAAAGTCCGCGTCAACTGTGTGGATGGCAATGGGCGCGGTGTAGGACAGAGGGTTGTTATGCTTGTCCACAAACCGCGCTTCATCCGGCAGAGGCAGATCTCTCTCGGTGATGAGGACTTCGGGAACGGCCGGGCTGCGGTTGGCGCGGAAGACGACTCGAATATCGATCCATACGGGAACCGGCTTGCCTGCCAGCGCGCCCGGCTCAAACTCGGAATGCTTTACAGCCGCGATGGAGGCCTCATCGAATGCCTCGCCGTGCGTGTGCAGAAGCTGAATGTGCGCCGGGATGCCGTTGGCGTCGATCACCATGGCCAGCACGGTCATGCCCTGAACGTCTCTATCGGGTACGACCTCGGGATATAGCACATAGACTGTGCTGCGCATCCGGGGCGCGGTGACCTCAGGGCCCGCATAGTAAATGCCGTCCTTGTCGGGCGCCTGATGAACCGGTCGACTCGGCGATATTCCATCCTGCGCACGAACCGCTATGGCCATCAACGGCAGAAGAGCCCATGCAAATCCCGCTTGCCGCATTCGATTCTCCATTTTGCCCTCTCCGATTCCGTTAATCGTTTTGGCTGCTCGCCGCGGCCGGTCCGCCTATGCCGCCCCATGCCTGGCCCAAGTCCGGCTTTCCGATGGGTCGCTCCGGACAGGCGCGAC
>JBEKCX010000446.1:0-3406 GCA_050014655.1 Occallatibacter sp.
CCGTTTGCCGAGCAGGTGACCGGCAGCCGCGACACATCCGACGGCTTCATCGCCGACCGCAACTACAGCAGCAACGCGCTGGCCAGCGAGAGTTGGCTGAAGACCAGGCCGGGAACGACCGACGTTCTGCTGGCGGCGAGCGACCGGCCCTACGGGGCGAATGATTTTTACGGCCCGTACAACTCGTGGGAGCGCACCAAGGCTTGGCTGGCCAGCATGCAGCAGCAGCTTGGCGCGCGCACCGCGGCCAGCTTCGGCTATCTGCGCCACAGCGATCTCTTCGTTCTGCTGCAGGGCCTGCCTGCGGTCTACGAGAACAACCACATCACCACCAGCTACGAAGGAGCACTGCGCCGCGCCGACGAGCTGGGCCGCAACACCACGCTAGCCTACGGGCTGGAGGAGTCGGGCGATTCGATCCACAGCTTCAACTTCTCCGGCGGAGTTCTCAGCAATGCGCTCGGCGTTCATGCGCGCAACCAGGGCGCGGGCTACGCCAACCTGAGCCTGCGCTCGCTGCGGCGGTTCTCGCTCTCGCTGGGCGCGCGCGAGGAGGTTCTCTCCGGCGGCGACTCAGTCTTTTCGCCCAGCGCGGCGGCTGCGTTTACGCTGACGAAAACGCTGCGCCTGCGCGGATCGGCGGGGCATGGATTCCGCCTGCCCACCTACACCGATCTCTACTACTCCGACCCGGCCACGCTGGGCAATCCCAACCTGAAGCCGGAGTCGAGCTGGAGTTACGAAGGGGGTCTCGACTGGAAGCCCGCTCACGGCGGTCGGCTTTCGGCTCAACGAGACGAATGCGATCGACTACACGAAGACGCTACCACTGCCGTTGCCTCCGGCTCCAGCCGAGCAGTGGCAGGCCGTCAACGTGCCCACGCTTGACATCAGCGGCGCGGAGGCCAGCGTTCGCGTGCGCATCAGCGCCACCCAGCAGCTCGACCTCAGCTATACCGCGGCGCACTCCGGCAACCTGCCGCCGAACTATCTCTCGGAGTACGCATTCAACTACGCGGCCCAGAATGCGGTCTTCGGATGGACGGGGCAGTTCAAGCAGCTCTCCGCGCACACCCAGGTCAACGTAGTGCAGAAGACCACGCAGACGGCCTATCCGCTGTGGGACCTCAGCCTCGCGCGCAACACCGGCAGCATCCGGCCCTACCTGCGCCTGCTGAACCTGAGCAACACCGGCTATACCGAGATCGTCGGCGTACCGATGCAGGGCCGCACCATCCTGGGCGGCATGGAATGGACCTGGCACGCGAAGTGAGCTTCGATGCACGTCACTCATCGCGCGATATACAGGCGCGATATATGGGTCATTCTAGCCATATTGCGGTGTTGCGAAAATAAGGTGTAGAACGGTCGGAGGAGGTCACCCCAAATGTCCGCTGACCACGAATACATCGTTTACCATCTCATTGCCTCAAATCCTCCGGTCTGGGTAGCCGAGGAGGCGGGCGCACATCCACCGAATGACAGGTTGCTCAGCTTTGAATTGGAGATTTATCAGGGTTCGCCGTTTGGTCGGGAAAGTCGTCATTGGACACCCATGTGGAGTCAACCTGGGCTTACCGAGGAGCAAGTCAAGAAATTGATAGAAAAATACCCACTACCAAAGGCGTCCACGCAACTCTGCGATGATCTTATAGCTCGGCTTGGGATAGAAGTGTCGAGAAAGTGATTACTCCTTTAGGAAGGATGCTATTGGCAGCAAGCGAATCGGTTTGCCAGCGGCGAAGTTGATAGCAGAGTCTGTGAAACCTTCCAAGCTGACCAACCACGCTTCGTTTGCTTTGTGGTGAAGTAATGCGCCGTAGAGATCGCGCACGGGCCCAGGTCCAACCGGCTTATTGAATGCTTTGCATTGGACAACGACGATCCCGTTCTTATTCTCTATCAATATGTCTGCTCCTTCATCTCCACGGCCACCAACATGTTGAACGGTGCTTCCACGACGGCGGAGCAGTGCCGCAAATTGAATCTCAAACTCCCGGCCCGAAAGAGAGCGCCAATACCAAATACTCTTTGACTGGAGCTTTACCTGCTTATCCCAGCGCAACTGGCGATATCGCAATATCTTCTGTTCTGAAGCCATTACTAAGCCAGCATATTCCTTTTCTATTCCGAGCCAATTCGAGTGTCTAGGATGACGCTTGTCATCTATGCGAATACCACATCCAAACAATCGATGGAAAAAGTTAACCTGCACTATATCTTGCGAGAAATGTAGCTGTGCCTTGCGTGACGAGAAATACGCTTCGCGTGAGGGATATGTATGCAACTGATCAAGTAGAAGTTTCTCGTATGAATCGAGCTCTTTAGATTCGCTAGGTCTTATGAGGTAATTTCTAGCCCATGGATATAGCTTGCCGCATCCGAAACATGTTTCCCGTCTACTGTCACCAGAGATGGGATCCAGCTTGTGGTATGGAGGAGCATAGGTATAAGTCAGGAGCATCGTTGCTCCGCACTCGCACTTCTCTACGATCTCTGCACCACACTTCCCACAGGTCTCTGGTGGCTTGCTTGTCAATAGTTCGTGCAAATGTCCTTGCGCACATTGATATGTAGGCTTATTCAATAATTTATATCTACAGATTTGTTCTTCGCAGCTAATCCGTCTCGCAGCCAAATTTGGAGGTAAATTTTCAACTAGCTTCACCGCTGCTTCCCGCGCTAGTACGGAAATATCGTCTAGATATTTGCTATATGCCTTGCTATATGCTTGTATGTCATCGAACCCAGATAATTCTGGAGGAGCGATATAGCGTATGTTGTTCTGTTGGTTATCCATATATTACGCAATCGCCGCAGCAACCAACGCCTTCGCTTCAGCTTGTATCTGGCTCAGATGTTCTTGGCCGTTGAAGCTCTCCGCATAAATCTTGTACACATCCTCCGTCCCGCTTGGGCGCGCGGCGAACCAGCCGTTCTCCGTCGTCACCTTCAGCCCGCCGATGGGGGCGTGGTTGCCGGGTGCCTCCGTCAGGATCGAAGTTATAGTCTCGCCCGCCAGCGTCTTCGCCGTGACCTGCGCGGCGCTGAGTATTTCCAGCTTGGCCTTCTGCTCTGGCGTGGCCGAGGCGTCGATGCGCTGGTAGATGGGATTGCCGTACTTTGCGGTGAGGTCGGCGTAGAGCAGGCCGGGGTCTTTGCCGGTTACCGCCGTCATTTCAGCAGAAAGTAGCCCCATAATCAGGCCGTCCTTGTCGGTGGTCCACACACTCCCGTCGCGGCGGAGGAAGCTGGCCCCGGCGCTCTCTTCGCCGACGAAACCGAGCGAGCCGTCAATCAGCCCGTCCACAAACCATTTGAAGCCTACCGGGACTTCCAGCATTGGCCGCCCCAGCCCCTTGGCCACGCGGTCGATGATGGAGGACGAGACCAGCGTCTTGCCGAT
>JBEKCX010000447.1:0-2800 GCA_050014655.1 Occallatibacter sp.
GATCATCCGTTAATATTAAAAGGCGGCACAATTGACCTGCGCGTCGATTATTTGAGACCTGGTAGTGGGAAGCGCTTTGTCGCTTCTGGCAGCATCCTCAGGAGTGGTAAGAAAGTAGCTGCAGTTCGTACTGAATTACGGAACGAGCAAAACGAGATTATAGCTGTCGGTACGGGAACATATTTGGTCGGATAAGCGAATAATAAAATGGCCATGGCAGCAACACCCATTAATTGTTGGAGGATAAAATGACAATATATTGTCCTAAATGTGGGGCTCCTAATGAGGGAGGAAGTCAATTTTGCAATAAATGCGGGGCACCATTAGATCAGCCAAATACTCCTGTTACTTCACTACAAACAAACGACACTGTCCAAGTAACAAAACGAAAGAGCGGATATGCAACAGCTTCATTGATTCTGGGGCTTATTGGCATAATCATTAATCCTTGCCTGATATTGGCGATTATCTTTGGCGCAATTGCCCTAAATAAAATGAAAAAAGATCCTAATCTTGAAGGAAGGGGACAAGCTTTAGCCGGTTTATGGATTGGGATCATTGGGCTTGTCCTTTGGATCTTCGCAATATTCTGGTTATTTTAGGCCAAACAAAAAAGGAGGTTTTGAAGATGGCAGAGGCCAAAACTAAACATGGATACAAGGTAATGGGGACAATAAAATCGGTGAAAGGGCACTGTAATGCCGGACACAAAGTGGGAGACAAGTTTGAGATAAGCGGTCGCGATACTGCTGGTCTTTGCGGCTGGTTTTATTATGGTATCTTTCCTAACCTCGTGATGCTGCAAACTGGCGGAGATCCGTGGGGAGATGGAGTGAAAGTCGAAAATGGTATCTTGATGCGCTGTCCAGACATAGAAAACGAAGTGACTATTGAACTGAAACGTACAAAATAGAAAAATACTGTATCTGTGAGCAACATCACCAATCCTGGTTGGAACTGTAACGCAAAGTTATGTTTACTCACTTCCAAAGTAATCTGGTAAACGATGATGAAAGCTATCGTAATAAATTCCTGCCACATATGGACGAAGGCAATACGGCATTGATCCTCACTTTGATTGAATTGAAGGTGGCGGGAGTCGAAGTTGAGATTCTTGTACTGATGAGTTCAAATAGTGGAATTACTTGTGCTTGATAATTTTATTTTAGCCGAGTAGGATAGGAATACACAGTAAAATCCTCGCGATTTCACAAAGCTGTTTAAGCCCACGCCGGAAAGGCAACTTATAAAGAATATATAAGGAGTTGATTATATGGCAGGAATAATTATTGGCATAATTGTCGTTCTTATTGTTATTATCGTACTCCTAATATTATCCGTCCGTACCGTGAGGCCAACCAGCCGTGGTTTAGTAGAACGGTTCGGTAAATATAATCGCTTTGCTAATCCTGGTATCGTATTCCTTATTCCATTTATTGAGCATCTGGTTGTCGTGAATATCACTGAAAATATGATAGACGCAGGATTACAAGAAATTATCACTAGTGATAGCCTCAATGCCAAAGTTGATGCGCAGGTTTATTTTAAGGTTCGCTCTGATGAAGATAGTGTAAAAGCATCCCAATATGGTGTGTTTAACTATATGCGCCAGATCGTGGCTCTAGCGAGAACAACGTTAAGGAATATAATCGGCACAATGACCTTAAAAGATGCCAACAGTGAAAGAGGCAAAATCAACAACGCATTATACAGCAATCTCGCTGAGGAAACTAAAGGTTGGGGGCTTGAGATTGTGCGCACAGAACTTAAGGAAATCAGCCCTCCCCCTGATGTCCAAGAGACAATGAATAAAGTGGTCAAAGCAAGTAATGAAAGAGTCGCAGCGATAGATTTTGCGACGGCTCGAGAAACACAGGCAGATGGTGAAAGACGAGCTGCAATTAAAATAGCTGAGGGGCAGCGGCAGGCAGCTATCTTGCAAGCTGAAGGTCAGAAACAGGCCAAGGTGTTAGTCGCAGATGGTGAAGCTCAGGCAATCAAACTGGTAAATGAAGCAGCAGACCATTATTTTAAAGGAAATGCCCAACAACTTCGCAAATTGCAAACTGTGGAAAATTCCCTTACCAGCAATTCAAAAATTGTTGTCCCTACTAATTCATCGCTGGTCAATGTTGTCGGGGGGTTGGCTGGGATAGATGCTAATCAGCCTAAGAAATAGAAAGCCTTTTCGTAAAAAAGCGGAAATGGTTGTGTCTGTTGGTCATTTTACACCAAGCAAAAGATGCAAATCACAAATGTGGTAATAGCCAATTGTTGAAACCTCCCGGTATCAAGGTCGAAAACGCTGAGTGTGCGACCACCTGGATTGGTCTATTATATTACACAAGACTGCATAAGTTGCGCAGCTTGTGAACTGGAATGCCCCCAATGAGGCAATTAGAGAAGGAGTGGCCATTTGCATCGTCAACCTGGACAAATGTACAGAGTGTGCAGGTTTCCACGAGTCATCACGCTTTGCCGCAGTCTGCCCTTCGCCCCCTGTAATCCTGCCAACCATCCTGAATCGAAGGACCAACTTCCACAATGGCGAGGATTGCACCCCGGTAAAAAGCGAGTTCCAGAAACTTTTTAGTTGACGAGGATTGCATGGAGAAACAGAAAACCCTGCTTGACTATCATACGACAGAATTCGTCAAATTGCCCAACCATTGTTATAAAAGATTCCTTTTAGTGGCTTTCTCGTACATTTCCACAATAAATCTTTTGGCTTCAAGCGTTAGGCCCTGTGGCCCCAGGCTTGTTCCAAACTTGTAATCCGGGTCAGAGAGCACTGCCTCAT